>JANXSH010000176.1 GCA_025356615.1 Planctomycetia bacterium
ACAGCGGCTTCGAGGCCGGCACCAAGGCCCGCGACTTCCAGCCCAACTCGATCATCATCGACCACGCGATGGGTCGGTCGGAGTCGCTCCAGATCGCCCAGACCTTGCGCCGGAACGACCTCTACAAGGAGTCGCTCCTCGTCGCCCTCGCCAGCGAGGACGAGGCCAGCCCGGAGGGCCTGCGCGAGTACGGCTACAACGAGGCCTTCAAGAAGCCTTTCGACATCGCCCTGCTCGCCGAGCGGATCCGCTCGATCGTCGAAGCCAAACGCGATAGCCTGTAATCCCACTGTCCCACCAACGAGAGACCGCTTGCCCCTTCACACTCGAATCTCCGATCAGGGGGGAGGACACCCGTTCCTCCCCCCTAGTTTCGTTTTCGCGCCTTCCGTGAGATTCCTTGTGGAGCGGCTGAAGTGTACGCGATCGTTTACGCATCCGGTTCGTACTCGACGCAGGGCCGGCCCCTTCCCGAATGACTCGTCGCCCCGAAATTAGTGGCCCGCAGTCCGCGTGCGTTGATGTTTTTGGTGACGCATCCATCCGCCATTGCCGCTATGCTGGGGAACTGACTATACTATCTCTGAATCGGTCCAGAGGGCGGAAGGGGACGATGTGGTCTCCTCCGAAATAGGTCACAGGGGAGGTTCGAGCATGCGTACTGCGTTCAAATCGCTGGCAGCCATGACTGTCGTCCTGGCGTTCGTCGTCCTGGCCCGCGCCGAGGATGACAAGGAAAAGAAGGCGGACAAGGCCGTCACCCTGAAGGGTGATCTGGCCTGCGCGAAGTGCGTCTTCGAGGTCGAAGGCGTGAAGAAATGCACCAACGCCATCAAGGTGACGAAGGACGGCAAGGACGTGATCTACATCATCGACGACAAGGGTGCCAAGGAGAAGTATCACAAGGATATCTGCAAGGCGACCAAGAAGGGTAGCGTCACGGGAGTCGTCTCCAAGAAGGGCGATCAGATGATGATCAAGCCCTCCAAGGACGGCGTCAAGTTCGACGAGTGATCTCAGCCCAATCCGACGGATCATCACGAAGCCCTCGCCGGGTTGAACCCGGCGAGGGCTTCGCGTTTCATGCCCCGTCTCGATAGAGTATCCATTGGGTACGCGGACGATCTCATCGCCTGGGGAAGGCCATGACAGACGCGGCGGACAAGCTCGCCTTGCGGGGCGAATTCATCACCCTGGCGCAGGCCGTGAAGGCGGTCGGCCTCGCCGACTCCGGGGGGCAAGCGAAGGCCCGCGTTCGGTCGGGAGACATTCGCGTCAATGGCGCGGTCGATACCGCGCCGGGCCGGAAGCTCCGCGCCGGAGATCGCTTCGGCACCGGCGAACGTGAGTGGATCGTCTGCGCATGAAGAATGGGACACGGATCCAACGGATCAGGCGGATGAATACGGATAATACAATGAGCATTAATCCGTATTCATCCGCCTGATCCGTCGGACCCGTGTCCCATTGATTCGTTACTTGCTCGCGGTGCCTTCGATCAACACGCTGACGGGCGTGTCCTGTAGGCTGGTCTTGATCTCGAGCTTGTGGCGGAAAGCGCCTTCCTTCGTGGCCTGGCACTTGAACGTCAGGAAGTGGGCGGTCGCTTCGCGCGAGGTGATCTCGCCCTCGAGTACGACCCCGTTGCCCGTCCCTTCGACGCCCTTGATGCTGAACGGCTTGTTACCCCGAACGACGACGCGGCGAACGAGCTGCGTGTCGGTCTTGATCGCGCCGAGGTCGAGTTGCGAGGGCGAAACCTGGACGAGAGACTGGACGCTCGACTCGATCAGGATCGGCACCAGGCTGTTGGTCGGGTCGTTGGTCCGAAGGTACATATTGTGCTTGTGGATGCCTACGGGGGCGTCGGGCTTGAGCGAGACGCTGAGGCGGTAGCCGACCTGATACCCGGTTCGCGTTTTTCGCCGATAGTATTCCTCGATCTTCGCGGTGTAGGGCACGTCCTTGGCCAGCACCTGATCGACCTTCCAGTCGAGCGCCCCGGCGTACTCGACTTCGACTTTGTTGATAGGCGTTTGGCCCCGCGCGACCGCCCCGAAGTCTACTTGACCGGGGTTGAAGACGATGTCGGTACGCCCGTTGGCGGTGATCTTCACTTCCGCCGTCGAGATGAATTCCGGGCCGACGGTGATGCTCACGCCGACCGTCTTGGGGCCGACGAAGCGCTTGCCGTCCATGCGCACCTCGAGGGTGGTCGATTCGCGTGGCTCGAGGACGCGCTTGGTCATGGTGGCCGAGACGCAGCCGCAGCCGCTCTTGACGTTCGTGATCTCCATGCGAACCGCGTAGATGTTCGTGATCGTGAAGCGATGTACGAGCTGAGCACCCCGCGGCACGGTGCCGAAGTCGTGCGTCAGTCCGTCCTTGAACATCTTCTCGGCCCACGCTTCCGCCGACGCCGGGGCGACCGCGATCACGAGGGCGACGATCGCCAGATAAGCTTTCCGCATGGATTCGCCTCTCTCCGTAGGGGATGTGCCTCTACCCGGACGTGCATGCTCACGAGGTGGGCTATGGAATAATACTCTCGGTTCCGATCCCGGCCAAGGCGAATCGGCCTTCGACGGTGTCCCGATTTTCGCCTACAACGACACAAGGAATCGTTCACGGCGACAGGGGGAGATGCGATGAATGCGGATATCGTGACGGCGACGAAAGCGGCGCTATGTGGCGAACTTTCGATCCACCTCGAGGCGATCCGAGCGCTTGCCGAGCCGCTCACCGAGGCGCAGTTCTGGCTGAAGCCGATCGAGCCGGGGAACTCGTTCGGCCACCTGGTCCTTCACTTGACGGGGAACCTGAGTCACTTCGCCGGGGCGCAGTTGGGTAGGACGGGCTATGTGCGCGAGCGCGAGCGGGAATTCACCGAGCCGAATCCCCCGACCAAGGCCGAGGCGTTGGCCCGGCTCGACGACGCCGTCGCGACCTACCGCCGCGTCGTGGAGGCACTGCCGAGCCAGGTTCTGCTCGCGCCCCATCCCGAAGCGACGATGGGGACGGTCATCAACGGACTGGTGCGGCTCGTGGCCCATTTCGCCTTGCACCGGGGGCAGATGTCGTGCATCGCGCGGTTCGTCCGCGCGAAAGACGAGCCGGCCGCGTAGGCATTCCGGTTCTGCGCGATTCTTGTTGACGGATGGAGGTGCAACACGAAGTCGCTGACGTAGCTGTGTTGCGGTCGAACGGACGGATGCAGTTGACAGGGCTGGCATCCCGGCTTTGCCGTCGCGCATGCCGCGCCCTACTTCCCCACCCGCGCCAGCGCCAACCAGCCGGAACTGAGGTTCGGCGGGGCTTTCCAAACCCCGACAGCCATGCTACGATGCCACTATGAGTTCGCGCGTATTTGCTGATGTGGACCCCCGCACCCTTCGGCTCCCTTTTCCACGCCAGGATGGTGCTGATCCGTTCAAACTCGCCCTACAGACCGCCCGCTATGGGTCGTCCGCAGTGGGTATGCCGACGATCCTTGTCGCGAGGGGAACCGATGGTGAACTGGTCATTGTCGATGGGGTCACGCGGGCTATGCGGGTCGCTGACCTGCTCCCCGGCACGCTGGTGCATATCGAGATAGTCGATGACCTGCCCAGACCAGTGGGAGCGTTTCCTTCCGTGGGGAGTGTGCTGTCATGAGCCAGGTAGTTGCGGACGATCTGATGAACGCGGTCGCCGAGCTGCGGGTACTCTTCCCCGAATGGCGCTTGGGCCAGACGCTCGTTAATTTGGTGACTGCGGCTGGCGGCGCGAACGCTGGCGACATTTGGGAGATGGAGGACGACCGCCTGTTGGAGGCGGCAAGGCGGCTGGTCGAACGGAACCAAGGCCGAGAGGCGGACGCCTCATCGGCAGATTGCAGCTGACAGGGACAAGGATTGGCGACGGGTTGGCGGTTGGGCGGTGCGGGGTGATGCTGAAGTAAGATGAAGAGAAGAAGCGATCTGCGATTCGGAAAATGGCGGCTATCACAAGGAGACGATTGACACCGGCGGGACCGGGGGTAGAATCATCCAACACGGTGGGACATGGTTCAGTGGTTCGATGACTGAGGCGGAGGTATTTAGCGTGGGGAAAATTCTTATCCCAACAAAAACACCCGACGACTGGCGTTGCCTCCTTGCCGACCCGGACAAGCACTGGCGCACTGGCTATTCGGCGAAGACACTCGCCCATTGTTGGCAGTCGGTGGGCGATTTCCCGCATTCCGCCCGTCAGGCTCTGGAGTCGTCCAACACGTTCGCGGGACTGGAATTGCTACTCGCAATCCCGGAGGTCAAAACGCCGCTGCCCGGCGGCTCCCGACCGACCCAAACCGACCTATGGGCGCTGGCCCGGTGCGATGAAGGCTTGATCTCGATTGCGGTCGAAGGCAAGGTCGCCGAGTCATTCGGCCCGACCCTTGGCGAGTGGCAGACGGAAGAGCCGGGTAAGCAGGAACGGTTGGCCTTCCTGCTCGCTACCCTCGGACTACCGACCCCTCTCGGCCCAGGCATCCGCTACCAACTCCTGCACCGGACGGCGGCGGCGGTGTTGGAGGCCCGACGGTTCTTCGCCCGCCACGCGATCATGCTCGTCCACGCATTCGGGCCGATCGGTAATTCTTTCGACGATTATTTCGCGTTCGCCGCTCTGTTCGGGGTGTCCGTGTCGCCCGGTCAGGTGGTCGCGGTCGGCCTTCGGAGTGGGGTGTCACTGCATTTAGGATGGTGTGCAGGCGAGGATCGGTTCCTGTCGGCGTGAGATAGGAGGATTTCACCAGGTGCCACGCCTGACCGGAGTCGCCATGATTGGCTCGCGCAACATCAACCTCTTGCAGTGGCCCGGTCGGTGTTCGGTGGAAGCGCAACCCGCCCTCACTTCCCCACCCGCGCCAGCGCCAGCCGGACGAACGCCTCCGACACCGCCTTCATGCACGCCTCCGCCTCGGCGCACGTCTTCGCCCACGTCGCCACATCCGCACACGGCGGCGTCGACACCTCTAGGTATACCTTCGCCTTCGGCTCCGTGCCACTCGGCCGCAAAGCCACACGGACATCCTCGCCGTAGCGGAACAGCAGCACGTTGCGCGAGGCGGCGTCGGTCGCGCCGCGCAGTGGGCCGAACTTACCCTCGGGGTCGCGCAGATCCTCGAAGCCGGTCAGGTCCAGCCCACCGACCTGGCGCAGCGGCTCGGCGCGGAGGCTTTCGAGCAAGGCGGTCATCTGCTGGCGGCCTTCGATGCCCGTCATGTAGACCGACACGCCCTCGTTGCGGAAGTAGCCGAA
>JANXSH010000197.1 GCA_025356615.1 Planctomycetia bacterium
ATGAGTCGGATGCTGGTTCGACCTAACCCCCTACCCCCCTTCCCTAAAGGGAAGGGGGGACCAGACAAGTACCCGCTCCGGCTCCCCCTCCCCTTTAGGGGAGGGGGCTGGGGGGTGGGGTCAGACGCTCACAGACCTCACCCACTCTCTTCGCCTCGTTTCCCTCTTCGGTTCCGAATCACTATAATGATCCCATAATCCCGCCTCGCCCCCCTTCTCGTGGAGGTCGATTCCCCGTGACGTGCCGTCTCTTCTCGATGCTCGCCCTGGCGGCGTGCCTATTCTCCACCACCGCCTTCGCCCAGCGCGGGGCCAACTCCCCGGCGGCCGCGCCCGCCACGGCGCTCAAACCCGCGAAGGGCTTCGCGGTCGAGCTGCTCTACTCCGTGCCGATCGACAAGCAAGGTTCGTGGGTCAGCATGTGTACCGACCCCAAGGGCCGGCTCATCGTCAGCGATCAGTACGGCGGGCTGTATCGGATCACCCCGCCCGCTCTTGGCGGCAAAGCGAAATCGACCAAGGTCGAAAAGCTTCCCCTCGCCATCGGCGAGGCCCAAGGGTTGCTCTGGGCGTTCGATTCGCTCTACATCGTCGTCAACGGATCGAAGTTCAAGAGCGGACTCTATCGCGCGAAGTCGAAGGACGGCGACACGTTCGAGAAGCTCGAGACGCTCCGACTCATCGACGGCGGCGGCGAACACGGGCCACACGCGGTCATGCTCACGCCCGACGGCAAGTCGCTGACGGTCGTTTGCGGCAACCAGACCCGACTCATGCGGCCCCTCGCAAAATCGCGTGTCCCGAGGCGCTGGGGTGAGGACCACCTCTTGCCGCGTATGCCCGATGGCAGCGGATTCATGGTCGGGGTGTTGGCCCCCGGCGGGTGCGTCTACGATATCGACCCCGACGGCAAGAACTGGGAACTCGTCTCGAACGGCTTCCGCAACCAGTACGACGCGGCCTACAACCGCCACGGCGACCTCTTCACCTTCGACGCCGACATGGAGTGGGACATCAACACTCCCTGGTATCGGCCCACACGCATCTGCCAGGTGACGAGCGGCAGCGAATTCGGCTGGCGCAACGGCGCGGGCAAGTGGCCCGCCTACTACCTCGACAGCGTCCCCGCGGTCGTGGACATCGGCCCCGGCTCGCCGACGGGTGTGACCTTCGGCTACGGGGCTAAGTTCCCCGCGAAGTACCAGGAAGCGTTCTTCGCCTGCGACTGGAGCTACGGCAAGCTCTACGCGGTCCACCTCAAACCGCACCTCAGCGGATACAAGGCGGAGGTCGAAGAGTTCCTCACCGGCCTCCCCTTGCCACTCACCGACATCGTCATCAACCCGATCGACGGCGCGATGTACTTCGCCGTCGGCGGGCGCAAGACGCAGTCGGGGGTGTACCGCCTGACGTACACCGGCAAGGAATCGACCGCGCCCTCGAAGTCCGACGACGCGGGGGCCGAGTATCGCGCCCTGCGCCGCAAGATCGAGGCGTTCCACGGCAAGGCCGACGCCAAGGCCGTCGAGACCGCCTGGCCTCATCTGGGCCACGAAGACCGGCTCATCCGCTTCGCGGCGCGGGTCGCGCTGGAGCATCAAGACCCCAAGACCTGGCAGGAGAAGGCGCTCGCGGAGACCAAACCGACGGCTGCGATCAACGCGATGCTGGGCCTCGTCCGCTCGGTCGCCGTCGATCCGTTCCACCGCAAGAAAGATACTCCCGAGGTAGCTGATACGCTGAAGGATCGCGTCTTCGCCGCCATCGATCGGCTCGACTGGGCCAAGCTCGAGGACGACCAGCGCCTCGACCTACTGCGCCTCTACCAGGTCGCGCTCAATCGTCTCGGCAAACCGGACGAAGCGATGGTGAGTCAAATCATCACAAAGATCGACGCAGTCTATCCGAGCAAGATCCGCGAGCAATCCGTCGAGGCGCTCCAGATCCTCGTGTTCCTCGAAGCGCCGAAGGTCGCGGCGAAGACGATCAAGATGATCGACGAAGCACCGACGCAAGAAGAGCAGGTGGACTACGCCCGCGCCCTGCGCGTCCTGAAGACTGGCTGGACGCCGGCCCTGCGCAAGGAGTATTTCAACTGGTACGTCAAGGCGCAGACCTATCGGGGCGGCAACAGCTTCCAGGGGTCTCTCAACATCATGAAACGCGACGCGGTCGCCACCCTCAGCGCCCAGGAAAAGGTCGCCCTGAAGCCGATCCTCGACGCGAAGGCCGTCGGCAAGCCGCCCGTCGTCGGCAAGCCGCGCCCGTTCGTCAAGGCATACAAGGTCGATGAGCTGGTGCCGATCGTCGAGAAGGGGCTGAAGACGAAGAGAAACTTCGACTTCGGCAAACGACTCTTCGCCGAGACGCGCTGTTACGCCTGCCATCGCTACGAAAACGACGGCGGCAGTGCCGGACCGGACCTCACGGCGGTCTCGGGGCGATTCAGCGTCCGCGACCTGCTCGAGTCGATCATCGAGCCGAGCAAGGTCATCAGCGACCAGTACGCGGCGGTCCACGTCGAGACGACGGACGGCAAGACCGTCATCGGTCGGATCGTCAACCTCAGC
>JANXSH010000240.1 GCA_025356615.1 Planctomycetia bacterium
GGCCGGGCCAGCCGGCGCAGGAAGGCGCTCTGCCAAACTCATTCCAGGGAGAATGTTCAGATTAAAGGGGCTGCCGCCGCACGACCCACACGTCCCTCACAGGTGCTATAGTCGCACCAAGCCGTAACGGCGGAAATCCCGTCGTCGTTCACGAAACAGCAGAGTTGTAAGAGCGCCGTAGACCTCTTGCGGCGCCATCTCGTCCCCATTATTCTTTCTCCCTCGCCGTGTTAGCTCGCGGTCGCCAAGTCGTCTGATCCTGTGAGGAACGAAAACTCGATGGCTTGGCTGCCTGGGCGGGGCGCGGTAGAATGGGAGGGCCATGAACGCGAGCCCGCCGACGTCTGATGGATCTCGTCGCGGATCGGATGGATTTGGTGCCGATCTGCCAGGTCCCGAGCGAGCGGACTTCGACACGCTGTACCACCAGCACAGTCGAGAAGTCTGGGCGCTGGCCTACGCGCGGTGGATGAACGCCGACACCGCTCAGGACATCATGCAGGAGGCTTTCCTGCGTCTCTGGAAGAAGTTCGAAGAGGGTGAAGACATCCTCAACCCGCGCGCCTGGCTCTTGCGGGTGGCCCGCAATCTGGCCGAGGATCTGGCCAAGAGTTCTTTCCGCCGCAATGGCACGCTGCCACCTCAACTGATGAACGGTGTTCAATCGAAAGAGGTCTCGCCGCTCGAAATGCTCGAGAAAGAAGAAACGTTCGCCCAACTGCGGACTCTCCTCCACCAAATGCCGCAGCCCGACCGAGAGATCCTGACCTTGCGTTACGCTCTGGACTATAATACAGGCCAGATCAGCGACTTGCTCGGGATCAACGCCACGGCCGTTCACATGCGACTCAGCCGGGCCAGGCAGCGCCTGGCGGATCGACTCAAGACCCAAGGCGTCGAGGAAATGCCCTGATACTCTCTCCCTTCCGTATTCCTCGTCTAGGAAGCGGATGCGTTCGCCCCGATAGGATTTGTCATGAATCGCGTCAACACCCGACCGGAGAAGTCCGAAGGCGAGCCACTCGACGCCTTGCTCGGAGCTTTCTTCCGCACCGAAATGCCATCGCCCTGGCCCGCCCTCCGGCGGCCCGCGCGATCTCGCCTCTCGTTCGACCATGCTCAGGTCTCGCGCCGACCGGCCTACGCGGGTCGTCTTGCCCTGGCAGCCTCGGTCGGCCTCCTCTTCGTCGGCAGTTGGCTTCTACCGCCAGTGACTTCTCGCGCCCCGCGCGGCGAGAGCCTGCCGACCCTCGGTCCCGCCTCGGCGACCAGAGGCGGCGGCCTAGTGCCGGTCCACCTCCAGCCCGAAAAGCCCGGTACGCCCGCCCTGGAGAAGTCCAAGAGTTCGCTCCACCTCGAGCAGGGGCCTGATGGCCGGACCGGCATCAAGATCACCGTGCAAGAAGATCCTTATCCCTAAATCGGCACGCGGAGAGACGATGTCGCGCCTGGTCCTCTGTCTGGTCGGCATGCTCGCGGCATCATGGCCCGTTCGCGCCGCCGACGATGTTCGCCACGATGAAAAGGGGACGTATCTCGGCGTCCTCTTCGGGCCGCGCCCCGCCGCGCCCGGCGTCGTCATCACGCACGTCCTGCCCGGATCCCCCGCCGAAAAGGCCCAGATGCGCATCGGCGACGTTCTCATCCGCTACGACCAGACCACGATCCGCGACACCGAACACCTCGCCCAGTTGATTCGCGCCGATAAGCCCGATCACAAGATCGCCCTCGTCGTCCAGCGCGAGCAGCGCCTCCGGCTGACCGATGTTACACTCGCGCTCGGCCCCGCGCTGAAACTCTCACCCGGCAGGCAGGCACCCGACCCGAAGGCGAACACACCCGGAGTCACCGTCTACGCCGCCCCGCTCGAGGGCGGCAAGATGCGCCTCACGATCGAATACCAGCCCGTCGGCGGCAAGAAGAAGACCGTCACCTGTGAGGGTGCCGGATCCGACCTCGCCGAGGCAGTCGAAAAGCTCCCCCAGCGCGAGCGGAACCTCGTCCGCATCGCCATCCAGCGGCTCAACACGCTCAACGAGCCGAAGCCGACCTCAAGCCCTAAGCGCTGAGGCATCCGCCGGCTTCAATAGCCCGCGAAGCGTCTCCAAGTTCACTTCATCCATCGCGCGGTCGTCGATCACTTCCTTGGCCGTCTCCAGGAACATCGGCCTATCGCGAAAACGAGGGTCGTTGACTAGCAGGCGGAACGGCTCGAGGCCCATCGCGCCGCGTCCGATGTGGGCGTGGCGATCGACCCGACTGCCGAACGGTTTGAGGCTATCGTTGACGTGCAGTGCCAGGATCCGCCGGACGCCGATGAGCCGCTCGAAGTGGCCCATCGTCTGCCGGTACTCGGCCTCGGTCCCCAGAGCGTAGCCCGCCGCGAAGACGTGGCAGGTGTCGAGACAGACGCCGAGCCTTTTGGGGTCGGCGACGAGCGCCAGGATACGCGCGAGATGCTCGAAGCGATGGCCGAGGGTGGTGCCCTGCCCCGCCGTCGTCTCGAGCAACACCTTGACGCGATAGGCCGGGCAGCGCGTGTGGACTTCGTCGAGCGCTGATGCAACGCGGGTCAGGCCGGCTTCCTCCGTGTCGTCGAGGTGAGCCCCAGGGTGCATCACGAGGTAGCGCAGCCCCAGAGCTTCGGCGCGCTCGAGTTCGACGACGAACGCCTCGATGGATCTGCGGTACAGCGCCTCATCCGATGAGGCGAGGTTGATGAGGTAGCTGTCGTGCGCCGTAGGGAACTTCAACTTGGTGCGGCGCAGCGTCGCGCGAAACAGCCGGATCTGCTCGGCGTCGAGGGGCTTGGCGGTCCACTGGTTGGGCGACTTCGTGAAGAGTTGCAAGCAGTCGCAACCGCGCGTCTCGGCTTCGAGCAAGGCATTGTGGCAGCCGCCCGCGATGGACATGTGCGCGCCGAACAGTGGCATGGGGATTCCTTCCGTAAAAGGGGGGGAAATCCGGGCAGCGATCAGTCTACCGGATGTGGCGTCCTGAATCCAAGGTCTCCACGGCGGCACGAAGATCGGAGACAATACGATTCGAGCATCGGGAAGGCGAAAACGCGATTCGCCTTGATCGGCGCGGGCGTACCGGGGTATATTCACGCAGTTCACCACACCACGGATTCGCCGACCAGGGAAGGATTCCCGATGTCCGCCACAGCCTGCGTCACACCGCAAATCGTCGTGGACACCCCTCGCGGGCAGAGGGTCAACCCTCCGACCCTCTCGATCGTAATCGTCAACTACGTCCACTGGGACGACACGATCCGCCTCGTCCGTGCCCTGAGATCGAGCGACGCTGTCCGCTCGCGGCGGGTCGAGATCATTATCATCGACAACAACTCTCCTTATCACCCGATCATCCCGCGACTCCGTCGCACGCGCGGCGTCTCGCTGCTCCGCTGGCGGAAGAATCGCGGCTTCGCCCGCGCGGTCAACGAGGCGTGTCGCCTCGGTCGCGGCGACTGGTTCTTGCTCCTCAACCCCGACACCCACGTCGGCCCGGCCTTCCTCCCGCACCTGCTCGCCACCCTTGAGGCGTGGCCGGCGCGGACGGGCATCGTCGGCTACGGCCTAACGAACCCCGACGGCACGCGCCAGCTCTCGACCGGGCCTTTCCCCAGTCTGGCGAGTAGTCTCGCCCGGCTCCTCTTGCCGAGGGCGAGGTCCAAGTACACCGCCCCGCCGATCGATCGCGTGAGTGAGGTGGACTGGGTGACGGGGTGTTGCCTGCTCGTCCGGCGCGACTGCTTCACGGACCTCGGGGGTCTGGATCCGAACTTCTTCTTGTACTACGAAGATGTCGATCTCTGCCGACGTGCTCATGCCCAGGGTTGGTCCGTCTGGTTCGACCCCCAAGCCTGGATGACCCACTACCGGCCTCTCCATCTCCGCGTCGTCTCCCCCCCCCTCCGCGTCTTCACCCGGCACGCCCTGTTGACCTACGCCGACAAGCACTGGGGCAGGTGGACTCGACTCGCGCTCAACGGCATCCTGCGCCTGGAGGCCAGCGCGAGACGCCTGGCCGCTCGGTGGCGCGGGGACGAACAATCCGCCGAGACGTTCACCCAGCTCGGCCACATCGTCCGGGATTTCGGGCGGGGCGACCCCCGCCAGGCCCAGGCCCGCCTCGACGCGATCGTCCGTCAGCAGGATCGACACCATGCGACACACTCTCTCGATCGTGATCCCCAGCCACAGTCGGCCCGACCTGCTCCGCGCCTGCCTGGGCAGTATCAGGAACCATGCGGCGTATCGGCCTGAGATCGTCGTCGTCGATGACGGCTCGGCGGACGGCGTCCTCTCCGAAGTCGCGTCGCATTTCGGATGTCGCGTCCTCCGCCATGACACGCCGAGGGGCTTTTGCGTCGCGGCGAATCGAGGCGTCGAATCCGCGACCGGCTCGATCGTGCAGTTGCTCAACGACGATACGGAAGTCCAACCCGGATGGGACGATGCGGCGCTGCCGCACTTCGACGACTCCCGCGTGGGCGCGGTGTCGCCCCTGGTGCTGTGCGCGTCCGCGCCCTCCCGCATCGACAGCGCGGGGGACGGCTACTTCGTCGGCGGGGTGGCCTACAAGCGACATAACGGATCTTCTATAGGCCAAATCACCCTCCGCGTCGAGAACGTCTTCGGGGCGAACGGCACCGCGTCGTTCTTCCGGCGCGAGGCGTTCCTCGACGTGGGAGGGATGCCGGAAGAGTTCGGCGCGTATTTCGACGATGTCGATCTCTCGTTCCGCCTCCGACGCGCGGGGTTCGTCATCCGATTCACACCGGCGTCGCGCGTCCTCCACCACGTTTCATCGTCGTATGGACCGCCGCGCGGCGACCTGCTCGCGCGCCAGTCCCGCAACGAGGAGCTCGTCTTCTGGCGCAACCTCCCC
>JANXSH010000248.1 GCA_025356615.1 Planctomycetia bacterium
GACCACCACGAGACGGCGACCAACTGGGTCATGTCGGGGCGGTTCGGCTCGGCCTTCGGTGTCTTCCCGGCGATGGGCGCGGTTGTCGCCCACGAGATGGGTTTCACGGGCAAACTCCCGCCCTATGTCGCGGTGCCTCGAAACCCCTCGTTCACCTGGGAGTTGGGCCGCAGCGCCTTCCTCGGCGGTCGCTACGAGTCGTTCAAGACCGGCGACCCCAACGCCGCCGGCTTCAGGGTGCAGGATGTCAGCGCCGGCGAGGCGCTCGACGGCAAACGCGCCGCGCGCCGCAAGAACCTCCTCTCCGCCGTGGACGACCTCGCCCGCAAGGTCGAGGGCAACGACCTCATCTCGACCTACGACGAGTTCCAGCAACGGGCCGCCGCGATGGTCCTCGGCACCGAAGCGCGCAGCGCCTTCGCCGTCGATCAGGAGAGCGACAAGGTCCGCGACCGCTACGGCCGCAACACCTTCGGTCAATCGTGCCTGCTGGGCCGGCGACTGATCGAGCGCGGCGTCAAGTTCGTCACCGTCAACTTCGGCGGCTGGGACCACCACGCCAAGATTTGGGACGGCCTCGGCGGTCGGCTCCCCGAACTGGACGGCGGCTTCTCGGCCCTGATCGACGACATGAGCGAGCGCGGCCTCCTCGCCGACACGCTGGTCGTGTGCATGGGCGAGTTCGGCCGGTCGCCGAAGATCAACAAGGACGTGGGCCGAGACCACTGGGCCGCCGCCGCGTCGATGCTCTTCGCCGGGGCCGGCGTCAAGCCGGGCCTCGTGCTGGGCGCGACGGACAAGATGGGCGGCTTCGTGACGCGCCGCCCCGTCGCCCCGGCGGATGTGTCGTACACGGTCTTCGACTCACTCGGCATCGACCCGCGCAAGTCGCTCGTCACGCCGGACGGACGGCCGATCGAGATCCTCGACAAGGGCGAGACGGTGAAGGAGTTGTTCGCGTGAGACCTTTCCTCACGCTGACCTTGCTCATCCTCGTAGGCTTGGCCCCCGCGCAGCCCAAGAAGCCGGACCCCAAGGACGCCCCGCGCGTCCTCATGGCGCTGCCCTTCGGCGTCGCGCCCGGCAAGGCCACGAAGGTGACGCTGCGCGGCCTGAAGCTCGACGCCGCGAAAGAGGTGCGCTTCGCGGACAAGACGGTCAAGGGCACGATCAAGGTCGTGAACAAGGGCAAGGTCGGGGTGCCGCAACAGATGGAAGCGGCGCGCGTCGGGGACACGCAGGTCGAGATCGAGATCACCGTCCCCGCCGGGGTCGGGAAGGACTCGGTGACGCTCGTCGTGGTGACGCCGGGCGGTGACAGTCCGCCGCACGAACTTTTGCTCGACAAGTCGCCGCCGGTGCAGGAGAAGGAGCCGAACGACGGCTTCGGCACGGCCCAGGTCGTCTCGCTCGGGCAGGTGATCCAGGGCAGTATCGACCGGGCGCAGGACGTGGATGTCTACGCCTTCGAGGGCAAGGCAGGCCAGAAGGTCGTCCTCGAGGTCCATGCCGCGAGGCACGGCGGGGCGCTCGACAGCTTCTTGAGTCTGCACGACAAGGACGGGCAAGTCCTCGCGAGCAACGACGACATCGCCGGCAGTGTGGACTCTCGCATCGAGGCGACGTTGCCGACGGCGGGCAAGTATTTCGTCGCCGTGATCGACGCGCAGGACAGCGGCGGGGCGCTGCATGCGTATCGGCTGTCGCTCCGGGCGAAATAAGAGGATTTTCGGGGTGCGGATTCGGGAGGGCGAGGCTCTGTCGCCCTCCCAGTACACTCAGGACCGTCTCGAGAAGGTGAGTATTCCTCCCATGCGCAAACCCCTCTACGCCCTCCTCACCCTCGTCGCCCTCTACCTGCTGACCGGCGTCGTCCAGGTGCGCCGGGGCGAGCGCGCCGTCGTCCGCCGGTTCGGTCGCGTCCTCGAGGTGGCCCTCGAGCCGGGACTCTCGATCGGCCTGCCGTGGGGGATGGACCGCGTCGATCGCGTCGAGGTCGATACGATGCGCAGCGTCACGGTCGGCTACGTCGAGGAGGGTATCGGCGACACGATGCCCGTGGGTCAACTGCTGACCGGGGACCACAACCTCGTCAACGTGCAGGTCGTCGTCTACTACAAGGTCCGCCTCGAAGAGGTCGCCGCGTATGCCCTGCAGGCCGACGCGGTCCGCGACATCCTCGCCCGCGCCGCTGAGGCCGTCGTCGCCGGCTGGGTCGCGAGCCGAACCGTCGATGAGGTCCTCCTCAGCGGCAAGACCGCGTTGAGGCACGAGTTGACCGCCGGCGTCACGGAGCGCATCGAGGGCTACGGCCTCGGCATCGACATCCTCGACTCTCGGGTGTCGCAGATCGCCCCGCCGGACGACGTGCGCGATGCGTTCGACAGTGTCAGCCGGGCACAAACGAAGGTCGCCACGCTACGCAACCAAGCCGAGCAGGAGGCCGACGGCCGGCGCAGTCAGGCCCGCGCGAATCGATACCAGATCGAACAGGACGCCCTGGCATCGGCCCACTCGACGAAGGTCGTCGCCAAGCAGGAGGCGGGCCGATTCCTGGCCCGGCTGCTCCAGTACGAACGGGCCAAGGCGACGAACCCGAAGTACCTCGATCAACTCTGGCAGGAGGAGCGCGGCAAGCTGTTCAGCAAACTCCGCGATGGTGGCCAGATCGACTTGCTCGATCATCGCCTGGGTGCCGACGGGCTGGACTTGTGGACGGCACCGAGGATGCCGAAAAAGTGAAACGCCGCAAATGTAGAGCCGCGCACGAAGTAAGCGGGATCGCCTCAGCGCTTACTTCGTGCGCGGCTCCTCGGTCTCGCGGGATTGTGTCGTGAACGACAACCCCACCAGCGCCAGCGCCATCATCCCATACGCCGCCGCCCAGTGGTACGGCGTCTGGTAGCGCAACGCCTGCACCAAAGGCCCCTGCACGTCCGCGAGGACATCCCACGGCAGGCCGATCCGCTCGTCGATCAGTGGCGAGTGCATGACGCCGAACAGGGAGGCGACTCCGGCGACGAGGAAGTATGCCGCCGCCGCACGCATCTTGCCGTCGAGGATCATGGCGAGGGCGGCGGACCACAGGACGCTCGTGATGACGAAGCCGTTGGCCAGGCAGCGGAGCGTCTGGAGGACGAGCCTGCCGTCTTCGCGATCGGGGATGGCCGCGCCGTGGACGCTCTTGAGGACGACGAGCGCGAGGTACGCCAGGGCGGGGAGCATGGCGAGGGTGACGGCGGGGTAGTGGCGTTCGTCCGTCGCGTGGAACGATTGTGCGGTAATCTCCAGTCCGACGAAGACGAGGATGGGGAACATCGCGGCCTTGGGCAGGTAGGCGAACAGGTATTGGAAGCCGCCGAAGTAGCCGACGACGCCGATGAACAGGGCGGTGGCGAGGGTGTACGCCGCCCCCGCGCCCATCTTCTTGTAGGCGGGGTGGCCGATGTAGGGCGTCGTCTGGATGACCCCGCCGAGCAGGCCTGCGACGAGAGACGCGCCACCCTCGGTGAGGAGGACGGCCCGCGTGTCGTACTCGTCGCCCACCGACGCGGCGCTCTCGGTGCAGTCGATGCCGCCGACGATGGTCGCCAGGGCGAAGGGGAGGACGACCGGCATCTTGGCGAGGGCCGACGCGAAGACGCCGGCCCACCACGAGTCGTCGTGAGAGAAGTACGAGAACATCGCCAGGGGATCCCACCTCGCCGCCGAAGCGGCCTTCTCGGCGGGGGCGATCGGGATGCCGAGCGCAGGCTCGACCCATTGGCCGATCAGGTAGATCAAGACGCCGACCAGCACGGCGGCCAGGGCACCGGGGAATCGGAAGGGCAGCTCGCGCCGAGCGACCAGAGTGATGAGGATGATGAGCAATGACATCATGCCGACGAGCGGGACGCCGGCGATCCCGTCGAGGAGCAGGGGCAGGAACGCGATGAGCGCCAGCGCGATGGCCGCGAGACTGCCGAGCAGCCCGGCGCGCGGGACGAGTCGCCGGACGGCGTTGCCGAACGGCGCGCAGGCGACCTTGAACACGCCGGCCATCGCCAGGGAGAGAAGCCCGACGTGCCAGGCGAAGTCCATCGCGGCCTCATGCGTTCCGTGCTTCGCGAACCCCTCCTGGAGGGCCGGCACCAGGATCAAGAACGCGACACCGAACGTGCTGGGCGTGTCGAGGCCCAACGGCATCGCGGTAACATCGGATCGGCCCGTCCGGCGGGCCAGGCGAAATGCCATCCAGGTAAAGACGAGATCGCCGAGGAGAACGCCCAGCGCCGTCCCAGGGATCATGCGCGTCAGCACGAACTCGGGCGTGCAGCGAATGTTCTTGTCCGCGATCTGCTGCGCGATCGGGTCGAGACTTGTGACCGCCGAGAACAAGATAATCATCACGGCCACGTTGTCGAGCATGAGGCCGAAGAAGGCGTTGATATCGCCCTGACGCGCCCACGAGTATCGAGTCATGAATCGAGGCCCCTTCGCCGAGCCGAACGGATGGAATCTTCGGCAGATTAGAAAAGAAGGGCCACGAGTGCAAGGGGCGACGACGAGAACCGCATCGGTCGGGAGCCTCGAGCGTGCCGCGCGTTAAACTGTGCCGATCGCGCCATAAGTGGAGATTGTATCAGGGATACCTACTCGATTTCCTCCTACCGAAGGACATAAAGCATTGCGAATGACTTGGCATCACCTGTAATATAGGTAATGTGGGAAGGATAGGATAATCATGAGGGTGGGAGCAGCCCTAACAGTGGAGGTGTCCAGCGGGAGGATCCGGGCGACACTTCGTGGAGGTGGGGCATGCGAAGAGTCGTCGTCTCTGGTCTAGGCGTGGTCGCGCCGAATGGCGTCGGCAAAGAGGCGTTCTGGAGCGCGTGTCTGGCGGGCAAGAGCGGCGTCCGGCCCATCGAGTCGTTCGACGCATCGGCGCACCCGGTCAAGATCGCGGCCGAGGTGCCCGAGTTCGACATGACGCGATTCCTGCCGGGGTCGCACCGCAAGAGCCTCAAGATCATGGGGCGGGCCGCCCGGTTCGGCGTGGCGGCGGCGGGGCTTGCGGTCGAAGACTCGGGGCTGGACCTGTCGCGCGAGAACCTCGACCGGCTCGGCGTCGTCATGGGCACGGGGGTCGTGCCGATGGACCTCCCCGAGATCGCGCCCTTGTTGAGCCGCGCCTACGGCGAGGACGGGCAGCTGCGCATCGACCAGCTCGGGAAGTGCGGCAGCGGGTCGCTCTTCCCGCTGTGGATCCTGAAGTACCTCCCGAACATGCCGGCCGCCCACATATCGCTCCTGCACGGCGCGCGCGGCCCCAATAGCACGATCACGACGGCGTGCGCCGCCGGCACCCAGGCGATCGGCGAGGCGTTCCGCCTGATCGCCCGCGGGGACGCGGACCTGATGCTCGCCGGCGGGGCGGACAGCCGGATCGACCCGCTCCTTCTCCTGGCGTACCACGCGCTAGGGGCACTCAGCCCGGCCATGCGATCGCCGCAGGAGGTCTCGCGCCCCTTCGACGGGCTGCGCGACGGCTTCGTCCTCGGCGAGGGGGCGGGCGTTCTCATGCTCGAGGAGTACGAACACGCCCGCAAGCGGGGGGCGATCATCTACGCCGAGGTGGCCGGTCTGGGGTCGAGCTTCGACGCCTACGCCGTCACCAAGCCCGACCCCGAAGCAGGCGGAGCGGCTCGGGCCATCCAGTGGGCGCTGCGCGAGGCGCGGGTCGATCCGTCGGATGTCGATTACATCAACGCCCACGGGACCAGCACGCGCCTCAACGACCAGATGGAGACGGCGGCCGTCAAGCGGGTCTTCGGCGAGAACGCCAAACGCCTGCCGTTGTCCAGCATCAAGTCGATGATCGGCCACCTGATCGGGGCCGCCGGTGCGGTCGAGGCCGTCGCCATGGCACTGACCCTCTCGACAGGCACACTGCCACCGACGATCAACCAGGAGAAAGCCGACCCGGTCTGTGACCTGGACTACGTCCCGAACGCGGCGCGGGACAAGCGAGTCAACGTGGCGATCTCCACGAGCTTCGGCTTCGGTGGGCAGAACGCCGCGCTAGTCATGCGCCGGGCGGGGTGAGAGTCCGTTTACCTCGCCCCGTACTCAGGAGCGAGGGGTTACGGCTTTGTGCCTTGCCTCGAGGACGCCGTCGGCGTGGAGGCTGCGCGATCGGAACAAGGTGGATTTCCCCTCTCGGCGACGGCGCGGATCGACGTACAATGACGCACGACAACCCTCGAGGTCCGGGAGTCGTGCCATGTCCATCGAAGCCCCACTCGGTCGGGTCGAATCCTTGCTGGACTACCTCATCACGGCCGACATCGTGCCCAACACGTTCGGCACCATTTGGCAGATCCGCGACGGGCTGGAGCAGATCGACGCCGGGATCGTCGGCGACGCCAGCGGACTTGGGGCAGGGACGCTCGACCGTCTGCGCCGACTGCTGACGACGATCGAGGACAATCGATCGCTGTTCGCGATCCCGGAGAAGTACCTCATCGACAACGTGTACAAGGCGGCGGAGCGGATCCGCAAGAAGGTGGGGACGTGAGAGGAGGGAATGATGGACCCAAAGGAGTTCCCCGCCTCGTTCGCCGCCTTTGCTGGCCCCGATCGCCTCACGCAATTCGTCCGATTCCTGAATCGGGAGGGCCGATGGCTCGGTCGGTTCCTGTTTCGGCAAGAAGAATTGTTGGAACGGTTTGCGGCTCGTGCCTCTTGTTCTGAACTGGTATTCGAGCAGAGCGAACCACTGCTGCGGATGTGCGAATTGCACGAAGCCGACTTGGTGCCTGACCCGGAGGGGCTGTCTGCTCGTTGCCGCGGCGCGGTCACGGACTACACAAGGGTGGCAGACGATCGATTCCCTAACACCGACCGCGGCCCCCTGGTGATGGGCGAACCGTTCGAGAATTACCGCTACGGATTGTGGTGCTGTCCGGTCTTTCGGGCATCTGGGGCAGAGTGGGGATCGTGGTAAGCTTAATTCCGAGTGGCCTTTCTACAAGTGCCTACCACGCGACTGAAACAATGTTCGATCATGTCTCACTGCCCCACCAACTCCACACTCGCCTCTGCCTTCACCTCGCCCTCTGCCGTCTTCAGTGTCGCCCGAACGATCGCCACGATGCTCGTCTTCCCGACGCCCTCGGCGAAGCGCACCTCCACGACGCCCTTCGTCTGGCCCGCGCCGAGCGTCAGCGGCTTGGCCGAGATGCCCTTCAGGTGGTCGGGCACGATGAGTTCGATGCGGGTTTCGCCGTCCAGTCCTTTGCCGCGCCGGACTTCGACGGGTAGTAGCACGCTCTTGCCCGCGACGATCGGGATCGACTTCTTGCCCGCCTCGAGGCTAAGTCGGCCCGTCTCGACGACGGCGATGATCTGGTCGTTCTGGGCCTGCGAGGTCGTGCTGACGGTGTGTTCGGCCCCGTTCTCGTGGACCTTGCCGACGATCATGACGCACGCGCGCGCGGTCCGGCCGATCTCCATCCAGGGCGGCAACGTCACCGGGTACGCGAACTCGCTGCGATCCGCCGGGACCGTGAGGCGCGGCCCGGTAACGCCCTGGAGGTGGCGCGCCTGACGGTCTGCGAGCATCGCCTCCAGTGCCCCGGCGTAGCCGTTGCGCTCGATCTTGTACGTCTTCTTCAGGACGCTGCCGCGCGGGATGTTTCGCGAGTCATACGCCCCCACTAGTTTGAACGGGGAAAGTAGGCCGACGCCGAGGAGCAAATCGTCGGCCATCGTGTGGGCGACGGCCTTCGCCTTGCCGGAGATCGTGAGGCGCGACACGCCTAGTTTCGCGTCCTTCGTCGGGGTGAACGTCAGCGAGACGTTCGACGCCCCGGCGGGGATCTTGTCCGGCGTCACCTTCACATACGCCGGCAGGCCCAGGATGCTCAAATCGATGGCGTCGTTGAACCCGCCCCGGCGTTCGACGGTGAGTTGCAACGGCGTAGCCTTCCCCCGATGGACCGTGAGCGAGTCGGACGGGAGCGAGAGGGTGAACCCCGGTCGCGGGCGATCGATGCGGAGGCGATACCCGAACGCCGGGCCACCCCGACTGCGGTAGCGGTCGCGGACGCGCAGGACATAGTCGCCGTCCTTCGGCATCGTCACGATCGTCCGCCCTTCGCGCTCGATCTTGTGGACGACGGCGTCGGTCTGAGTGAGTTCGACGATGCCATCGAGCCGCGACCCGAGGCGCGTCGCCCGCAGGTCGAGTTCGAGGAGGTCGCCCTTCTTCGCGGCGAGGGTCCATGCGTTGACGGCACCCGGCTTATCGATTCGCCCCTCGAGAACGGCGGGCCAGGCGACCTTCTTCGCCGGGTCGCGATGCGAGGGCAGGTCGTCGATGTCGAGCGCCTTCATCCAGGCGGCGGAGGAGTCTGTTCCCACGACGATCTCCGCCGTCGTCTGGTCCAGTCCTTCGCCGGTCAGGTGGAACAAAGCCTTCTCGCCGCGTCGGCCTCCCATCGGGAAGACGTGGCGGACGTGCGGTCCGGCGGTGATCGTCAACCGATAGACGTGCCGTTGGCTCCCCTCGCGCCGCGTGTCCTGAATGCGTGCCTGATAGGTGCCATCGATGGGGGCGGTGAAGGAGACGAGCGAATCGGTGCCGTGGTAGTCGTCGTTCTCGGCGAGGACGCGCCCGTCCGGGCCGTAGATTTCGAGCCGCGAGTCGAGCGGCGAGCCGATGCGGGCGGCGTGGACTTCGCACGTCACCGTCTGGCCCTTGCGGACCTGGAACGCCCAGCGGTCGATGTTCTCGCGCGGGTAGATGCGTCCGTTGATCGTCACGGGGAGCGTGACGGCCGCCGCCGTGTCGCCGTCGCGCTCCTCCTCGACGACTTCGGGCAGCTCGCCGACGACGAACGCCGGGCCGGACGCCGCCCCTTCGGAGGTCCACAGCCGAAAGCGCCGCGCCCCGATCTCGGCCTTCGCCTCGATGTTGACCTCGCCGAGCATGTCCTGCGGGTAGTCTTCCTGGCGCTGCGAGTCGGGCAGCGGCAGCATCGGCCCCTCGAGCCAGAGCGTCTTGGCGCGGGTGAGACTGGGAGAGGTTTTCAGCCCACCGCCGGTCAACTCCCACGCGCATTTCTCATGGAGGAACAGCCCTCCCGCGCGGACCTTCACGGTCGTCCCGCGCTGCCCGCCTGCGGGGAAGAGGTACGACGCGACCGGGGCATCGGCGCGGGCGGTCCCGGCGATCAGGGCAAGAAGGAGAGCATTGCGAAACATCGGATTCCTCGATTTGCCTCACACCAACTCGCGGATCACCCGCCCGCCGTTGACGATCGCGATGGGCCGGCCGTCGGGCGTGTGGAACTCGTCCTTGGCGTCGATGCCCATGAGCGCGCAGATGGTCGCGGCGAGGTCTTCGGGGCCGTAAGGGTCGCTCGCGGGCTTTTCGGCGCGGGGGTCGCTCTTGCCGACGACGACGCCGCCCTTGATGCCGCCGCCGCCCAGCGCGACGGTGAAGGCCGGCCCCCAGTGGTCTCGGCCCGCATTCTTGTTGATGCGCGGGGTTCGGCCGAACTCGCCGCTGACGACGACGAGCGTGGAGTCGAGTAGGCCGCGATCCGCCAGGTCGGCGAACAGCGCTGAGACGCCGGCGTCGAGCCAGGGGAGCAACTGACCCTTGAGGGTCTTGAAGTTCGACTCGTGCGTGTCCCAATTACTGTGGTCGAT
>JANXSH010000275.1 GCA_025356615.1 Planctomycetia bacterium
CTCCAGGTCGATCTTCCCATCCTGTCGAAACCGTTCGGCTTCGCCGTCGATCGCATGTGGCAACTCGGCAAGCGCGCCGAGGCCGTTTTCGAGGCTCCTGCGAACTCGCTCATCGAGGTCGAATTGCCGGTCGGACATCCCGTCCTGCCCATCGGCGCGCCGGTCTACTGCTCGTCGTCGCAATCGGTCAAGCGGCGCTTCCGCCACGACCGGCCGCGCCCCGGCTTCTATCGCACGCGCAACGCCTTGCGCGTGGACGTGACTCTATCGCCTACCTCGTGCGTCGTCATCGGGACGATCGATGGCGTTGCGGTACGCCGCGAACTCCTCGGCGAATTCGGCCCCGCGCGCGACACCGCCGGGACCGAGACCGCCGTCCGCACGGCGTTCGAGAAACTCGGTGACACCGACCTGACACTCGAAGCGCTGACGCTGCACAACCCCGAGGGGCTATTCGTCCCCGCCTCGCGCCTCAACGCCCTACGCCGCGACCTGACGACGGCCCTCGAATCCGCCCTCGTGGACGCGCGGAAGGATCGCGTCGCTGCCATCCTGCGCGACGTGGATACGCCCCTTCAAACGCCGACCCCGCAGCCGTTCCGCTGGAGCGTGAAGGTCGATCGCATCGCCTGCCTCGACGCCTTCACGCCCGAAGACTGGGCCGACGTGGACGAAGTGATCGTCGATATCGCGCGCGACCACCCGACGCTCCTCGTCGAGCGCGTGTCCCAACTCGCCGAACGACTCGGCCCGGATCGCGTGCGTCTGGCTCTGCCGCCGCTGTCGCGCAAGTGGGAGGAGAACGGCTTGCTGCACAAGATCCAGCATCTTCGCGCCGCCGGCTTCCGCCGCTGGGAGGCGGGCAACGTCTCGGCCTGGACGTACCTCGGCCTCGACCCGACCGCCTCGACGACGGGCGAAATCGACCTGGCGACCGACTGGTCGGTCTACGCCATCAACCGCATCGCCGGGCGGCAACTGCTCGGCATGGGCACGAGCCGCTTCGCCCTGTCGCCGGAGGACGGCATCGCGAATCTGCGGCCGATGTTCGCGGAGTTCGGCGAACGCGCCGTCCTGATCGTCTACCAGGACACGCCGATGTTCCTCGCCGAGTCGTGCGCCTACGCCAACCTGATCGGCGGCTGTCCGGGCAAGGCGGCGTGCAAGTTCGAGTCGATGGACATGGTCTCGAGCCACGGCGAGCGCGTGACGGCGTTCGACTACCACTGCCGGACGATCGTCCTCAACCAGGGGCCGTTCTGCCTGTCGCCGCGCCTCCGCGAACTCGCCAAGGCGGGCGCTCGCTCGCTGCGGGTGGACTTCATCTACCGCCCCTACACGGCGGAGGAGGCCGTCGAGAGGTGGCGTGCCGTCCGCGCGGGCCGACCCGTGCCGGGGGGGCACGCGGCGAACTTCGACCGGGGGATCTCGTGACGGTAGCTTCAACGAGGAACGAACCAAAGAGGACACCGAGAGAAAACAAGAAGGGTGACGACAATTCTTCAGTCTGACGGCGGTAAACGCCGGGTTGAGGCGAGCCCACCAGAAATGGAGCATCGGACATGGTACGAAAAGCTGAAATCAAGTGCCTGTTCTACATCACGCACGTCGAGAACGTCCCGTCGATCCTAAAGAACGGGATACTGTCGCACGGCCTGGTCGAATCTCAAAAGGTTCCCTTCACGCCCATTTACGATGCCGGGATCGTCAGCAATCGAAAGAACAAGGCGACCCCGGAGCGTGCGAGCTTGTGGGAGTACGCCAACCTCTATTTCCAGCCTCGCAATCCGATGATGTACCGGGTCGTTCACGAGAAGACGACCAAAGATTTGGCCGTGGTCGGCGTGAAGCCGAGCGTTCTGCAATTGCCGCATGTGATGATCGCCGATGGCAATGCGGCCAACCATCCGACCCGATTTTTCAAAGCAGCAGATGGCATAAAGGTCATCGAGGCGCAATGGCCGGTCATCCAGGCCGAGTATTGGAACGATCTCGATGGGTCCAAACGCAAGATCATGGCTGAGTGTTTAGTGCCTGAGCAAATCCCCCCCGAACACATCCACACGGTCTTCGTGGCAGACCACGAGGCGAAGAAGCGACTCGAAGGATTGATCGGATCGACGACGATCCCGATCGTGCCGGAACCGAACATCTTCTTCAAGCCCTCGTTCGCCGCCCGAATCGGGAAGAACATCTCCTTGATCGAAGGGGATATGTTCTTTTCAGGAATGCAGACGCTCACTGTGAGCGTGAACCTGCAAGGCATCATGGGCAAGGGCTTGGCGTCACGGGCCAAGTACCAATTTCCCGACGTGTATGTGTATTACCAGGATGCGTGCCGGGCGAAGCGAGTTACGGCAACGAAGCCAGCCGTCTATAAAAGGGAGGCCTCGCTGGACGAAGAATTGGCCGACCTGACGACCCCGCTAAAGACTCCAAACGCTGTCAAGTGGTTTCTGCTGTTCGCAACGAAGAGGAAGTGGCGGGACGATTCCCGGATGGATGACATCGAAGGCGGCTTGACGTGGTTTCGAGATCACTTCCAATCGGAAGGCGTGCTGTCCGTGGCGCTTCCAGCACTCGGTTGTGGCTTGGGTGGCCTGGATTGGGCCGACGTGGGACCGTTGATGTGCAAATATCTACATGGCATCGGGATCGACGTGGCAATCTACCTTCCACGAGAGCGAGCGATTGACCGGAAGTTCCTTTCTGAAAGCTACCTTTTGCGAGGTGGGAAATAGTGCGGATTCGATAATGGTTTCAGCAAAAGGACACTGCTCGCTCATCCCCACCACTTGCAGGTGTACGGCGTTCGACTACCACTGCCGGACGATCG
>JANXSH010000312.1 GCA_025356615.1 Planctomycetia bacterium
TGGGCTCGCTGCGCTCGCGACCCCCGGCTAATGGCTGTAACCCCTCCGGGGTAAATACCTCGCGCATGGCCCCTCACCCCCGAATCTCGAATCTACTGTGACGGTCGCGGCTCCCATTCTCCTCGCCGGTAATTCGTGAGATAATTTCGTGCCGAGGTAATATGATCCTCCTGCTACTGTTGGATCGCCTTCCCCTCGACGGTGAACGGTATGCCCTGATCCGCCAGTGCCTCGAGTGCCGCCACGGGAACCAGGTGCTCGCCGGACTTGGAGACACGCCCCGAGAATCGGCCCAGCAGGAAGGCGAGCGCTCGCTTTTCGACTTCTCGATTCGCGAAGGTGATGGTAATCATCTGATTACTCTTGTCCGATGTTTCGATCTCCTCACAAGAATCATACCCGATCAGGCGCGAGAAAGGGAGAGGCGATCCGAACATTCGCCCCACAGATCCTACCGCCCCGGCTTGTCGAGGTGGTACGAGAACGCCCCGAGCAAGTCGCCCTGCTTCTTGGCGTGACACGCCAAACACGCCTCCGCCGCGCGGATGCTTCCCAGGACGCGGAGCCGATCGTCCGTCGAGTGGACCACGAGGTCGTCCTTCGCGAGCCGGGGCAGCGCTGCCGACTCGAAGGCGTCGAGCGGCCTCGTCGGGGCGTTGTGCAAGTCGCTCATGCGCGGCAGGTTGGCGGAGACGTACACCGCCGGCTTGCTGTGTTTCAGGAGGCTCACCAGCTCCAGCTTGCGGAATCGCCAGGAACCTGGGGCGAGACCCTCCGTCGGCGTCTTGGAGATGCGATGGGGCCGAAATCCATAGACGCGGCTGCGGTCCTTCACATAGCCGAAGCCCTGGGGGAAGGCGAAGTCGAGGACGCTGGCTCGATGCAACGAATCGAGGTCGGGACTCGTCGGATCGAGAGCGGCATGGCCGCCGACGAGCATACTCGCGGCACTTTCCTGTGGGATCGACCCGGACTCGTCGATCGGCACGGGAGATTCGTCGGGAAGCTCGATGTCCCTATTAGTCGGTCTGAAACTGCGTCCGACACCGAAGCCGGGGCTGTTGACGAACGCGGACACCTGACCCTCGTGGAGTTGCTGCAAAGCTCGTTCGCGGAAATTCGACTGCCAGTCCCTGCCCCCATCTTTGTCGAGGATGCCAGGCTGATTCCTGGGCATCGAGATCAGGTGAACGTCCGCCCCCACCGAAGGCGAATCGGGCAGTTCCAGGGGGCGATCCTCGTAGGCCAGCCGGTCCTCCACGGAGATCGAGGCGGTCTCCCGTTTCAATTTGTCATGTTCGAGCCATTTCGGGACGCCGGTCACTCCGTAGGCGATGAGGAACGCGACGATCGTGGTGGCCAGGAAGACACGGGGCCGAGGAGCGACCCAAGCACAGACGAGGCCCGCGACGAGTGTCAGTGCCGCATGGAGCAGGAAGGTCGGCAAGACGGCGATTACGCAAAAGGCGAGGCCGAAAACCCCGAGGCCACACCACCAGAGAGAGCGAAGGACAGAACGGGAGCGGAAGGCGGTGACGTTCACCGCCACCAGCAGCACGCCGGACAGGATGAGGGATACGATCAGCATGGTCGAGATTCCCCGAAGGACTCGAGAAGCAATGACGATTGCGCGGAAGATTTTCCTTCAACATACTCCTCTCATCCCTCTCCCGCAATCGATTTCCGACTGAGTTTGCCCCGACGGCGTGTTTATGCGACAATGAGGCGCTTTGATCGCCAGGAGAAGACTCATGCGCATCCTCCATACCGCCGACTGGCACCTCGCCGACCGGCTCGGTCGCATCGATCGTGGCGACGACCTCCGTCGTGCCGTCGAGCGCGTCGCCGCGTTTTGCGTGCAGGAGAACGTCGATGTCCTGCTCGTCGCCGGCGACCTGTTCAGCGAACTCGCCAGCGCGGAGGCGCTGCGCGACACGGTTCGGCACCTCCAGACCGTCTTCTCGCCGTTCCTACGCGACGGCGGGACGATCGTCACCCTGACCGGCAACCACGACAAGGAGAACTTCTGCCAGACACTGCGCCTGGCGATGTCGCTCGCCGCCCCGATCGCGGGGACGCCCGGCGAGTTGGTCCCGCCGGGCAGGCTCTACCTCGCCACCGAGCCGAGCCTGATCCGACTCGAGGACAAGGCCAGCGGCGTGCCGATCCAGTTCCTGCTCATGCCCTACCCCACGCCGACGCGCTACCTCACCACCGACGCCGACCAGCGCTACCAGGGGTTGGAGGAGAAGAACCGCCTCCTGATGGCGGCGTTCACGCGCGCCTTGCACGACCTCCGGCAGGGCGAATTCTTCAGCGACGACCTCCCCGCCGTCCTCGCGGCCCACATCGGGGTGCGCGGCAGCGAGCTGCCGACCCTGTTCCGCCTCTCCGAGCAAGAGGATGTCCTCTTCTCGGAGGCCGACCTGCCGACCGGCTTCGCCTACGTCGCCCTGGGGCACATCCACCGCGCCCAGTTCTTGCACGGGCAGACCAGCGTCCGCTACTCCGGCAGCATCGAGAAGATGGACCTCGGCGAATCGTCCGACCACAAGGGCGTCGTCGTCTTCGACATCGGCCCCGAGGGCATCCAGGGCGAGCCGCGCGTCTTGCCGATGGAGTCCACGCCCGTCTACGAAGTCACCGTGCTGAACCCCTCCGAGGACATCCCGCGCCTGCGGGCCAAACACCCCGACGCGGCCCGCGACCTCGTCCGCATCCGCTGCACCTACACGGCGGGCAGGGACAACCGCGAGGAGGTCCTCCGCGAACTCGAGGAGATCTTCCCGCGCTGGTACGACCGGCAGATCACCGAGTCCGGCACCCTCGGCCCGAGTCTCGTCGTCGATACGACCCGGCCGCACAGTTTCGAGGAGACCGTCCGGGGGTATCTCGAGCAGGAACTCGTCAACGAGGACGAGCCGATGCGGAAGGCCGTCTTGGACCGCGTCGAGACGCTCATGAGGGAGATGCAATTATAATGGGTAGTCCGAGAACGTTGCTGGTTCGACCTAACCCCCTAACCCCCTTCCCTAAAAGGAAGGGGGGACCGGACGAGTCCCCGGTCCGGCTCCCCCTCCCCTTCAGGGGAGGGGGCTGGGGGGTGGGGTCAGCCGATCACCGGCGGCGACCTTCTTATTACCCCTCCCCGAGGGAGTCGCACTCATGATCCCCCAGCGCATCAAACTCAAGGGCTTCCTCTGCTACAAGGAAGAGCAGACCATCGACTTCGACGGCAACGCCACCCTTTGGATGCTCTCCGGCCTCAACGGGTCCGGCAAGTCGTCGATCTTCGACGCCCTCACCTACGCGCTGTTCGACCACCACCGAGGCGGGGGGCGGTTCGCGGTCGAACTCATCAACAAGGACTGCGACGCGCTGCTCGTCGAGTTCGACTTCCTCCTCGACGGGAAGCTCCACCGCGCCAAACGGACCCTCAAGCGCGACAACAAGGGCGGCGCGCGCAGTACGCAACAGATCCTCCTCTTCGACGAGGGCAAGTTCGAGCCGGTGCCCGACACCGGGCAAAAGGGCATGTTCGACGGCTGGATCAAGGAGAACGTCGGACTTAATTACGAGACGTTCACCTCGAGCGTCTTACTACTCCAGGGCAAGGCCGAGAAACTACTCGACAGTAAGCCGGAGGGCCGGCGCGAGGTCCTCGCCGGGATCGTCGATCTCGACCGCTTCCGCAAGCTGTTCGACAAGGCCGACGAGGAGCGTAAGACGCACGAGGCGACCCTGAAGGCGCTGGCCTCCAAGCTCGCGGCGTTGCCGATGGTCTTGCCGCTCGAGATCCAGGAGGCGAAGAATCGCATCGACGAGGCCGACTCGGTCCGCCTGTCGGGCCGGGCCGAGGTCGATCGCCTACAGAAGCTCGAGTACGACGCCCGCGCCTGGCAAGACCTCGCCCAGCGCATGCACGCCTCGCGCCAGCGATTCCAGCACGCCCGCGACGTACTCACCGAGTCGGTCGCCATCGAGCGGGCCGTCGATCGCCTGCGTGAGTTGCGCGACGTAATGCCCCGGCTGAACGACATCTATATACGCAAGACCGAGATCCATTCCGCAGACAAAAGCCTCGAAAGCCAACGGCGGGACCGCGAGAAGCAGACGGAGTTGCTCACGCAGAAGGAGGCCGACCTCCGCAAGTCGGTCGCGCAGCGCCTCGACCTGCACTCGCTGATCGCCCGCGACGAGAACAGCTTCCGCGACATCTCCGCCCGGCTCCGCGCGACCTCGACTCAACTCGACAAGCTCACGGAGTGCGAACGCCAAGAGGCCGACCTCGAACGCCTGCGCGGCAGCCTGAGCGCCTATAAGACCGACCCGAACGCCCTCGTCGAGTCGCGCCGGCAAATCCTCGACCGCCTCGAGGGGGTCCACCGCGTAATGCCGATCCTCACGCGCTTCCGCCAGCAGCGCACCGACCTCGGGCAGGCGTTCGAGAAGGAACGCACCTGCGACACGGAGAAGAAGGTCATCCAGGCGCGCGGGGCGACCGCCAAGGCGGACCTCGAGGTCCGCACGCAGACGCACGCCGACGCCGTCGCGGCGCTGCAAGAGGCCGTCGTGCAGGCCGCCTCGGCGCGGACGGTCCTCGAGCAGGCGCGAGAGTCGTTGGGTGAGGTGTCCCAACTCGACGGGTCCAAGCTTTGTCGCCATTGCGGTCAGGAGCTGACGCCGGGTCACATCGCCGACGAGAAGCGTAAACGCGGCGCGGCCGTCCAACAGGCCGAGACCAAAGCCCGCGAGGCGACCTCGCGTCAGGACGAGGCCCGTAAAAATGAAGAAGCCGCGCGTAAGGAAAAGGCCCGCGCCGACGAGTCGTATCAAACCGCGCGGAGCGACTACCGCGATTCGCAGGCGCAGCACAAGCAGGCCGGACTCGACATCGAGCGCCTGCAAAAGGAGTGCGCCCACACCCACGCCGAGGTGCCCGACGAGTTCCGCGCCCGCATCGGCCGCGCGGGCATCGCCGACTGGCGCGAGACGACGTACCCCGCACAGACCGACATGGACGACCTGAAGACGCAGGTCCGCGACCTGGAGCCGGGCCGACGCCAAGTGAAAGAGGCCGAGAAGGCGCTCAGCGAATGGACGAAACTGCAAGTCCAGATCAACGCCATCCAGACGACAGTCAAACGCCTCCTGCTCGACGTGCCCAAAGATCGCCAGGAATTGCGGCGCGAACACGCCAAACTGGAGTCGCATGAAAAATCCCTCTTCGCCGGCCTCGACGCCGCACGGGCGATGGTGAAGCAGGTCGAGAGGGAGGTGGCGAAACTCACCACGGAGCGCGACGCGGCCCGCGTAACGCTCGGCAACATCGACACGCGCACCAAGGAACACGAACTCGTGCGCGGCAACGCCGAGCGCGTCATCGACCTCCATACGAAGAGCCTGCCCCCGACCTGGCAGGCCCAGGCCGTGACGATCGGCATGCGCGAGTTGGGCGACCTCAAGGTGGAGCAGCAGAAGCTCGAGGGACAGGGCACCGATGACCGCGCGCGTGACCTCGAACACGCCCGACGCAACCTCTCCGTGTTGGAGAAGGATGTCACGGACTTCGACAAGCAGGCCGAAGCGTTCTCCCCCGAGGCCCGGCAAGACCCGGCCTCGATCGCCCTGTCCCTGCGTGAGGCCAAGACGCGCTCCGTCAACGCCGACGAGATCCTCGTCCAGGCACGCGGCGAGCTATCGATGCTCGAGTCGCGCCTGGCGGAACGACACCAGGTCGATCTCGATTACCGGAAGGTCGATGAGGAGTTGAAGGTCCACCGCACGCTGTGCGAACTCCTCGGCAAGGACCGCCTCCAACTGCACCTCGTCCGTCAGGCCGAACGCCAGGTCGTCGATTACGCCAACGCCGTCCTCGACCGCCTCAGCGGCGGGCAACTCTATATCCGCCTCTCGGGAGAGGCGGGCGGCGACGGCGCATCGGCGAAGGCGCTCGACCTCGAGGCGTTCAACCGCGCCACCGGCGACCGCGCGATCAACGTCGCCTTCCTCTCGGGCAGCCAAAAGTTCCGCGTCGCCGTCAGCCTCGCGCTGGGCATCGGCCAGTATGCCAGCCGACGCCACCGGCCCATCGAGAGCGTCATCATCGACGAAGGCTTCGGCTGCCTCGACAGCCAGGGCCGACAGGTGATGATCCAGGAGTTGCAGAACCTGCGGAGCCAGATGAAGTGCATCCTACTGGTGTCGCACCAGGAGGACTTCGCGGAGTCGTTCACGGACGGCTACCAGTTCCGGCTGGAGAACGGGGCGACGCGGGTGGAGCGATTCCAGCGGTGAGGTACGGATGGAGAAAGGGGGCGAATTGCCGAAACAACCCTGGAAGTCCTGGGCGTCTTATCATATGATAGGACGCCTTGGAATCGAAACATGAAGGATGAGTTCATGGCTCATGCGCCCCAACCGGGTGATGTCGTCCCGGATGATGTTCTTCAGGAACTCACCGACGAGATCGAAGTGGGGAACCGCCTGTTTCCAACGCGATTGCTACAGGTAGCACAAAATTACGCGAATCAGTACCTACAACATCTGGGCGTACCTACCCCCGCTACCCTGCCCTGTTGACGGCCCACATGATGGCGCGACGGCCTACCTACAACACCTGGGCGTACCTACCCCCGCTACCCTGTGGGTATATATCGTCGATCGTTTGCAACTGACTGGCCACTGGCTCTACGCGAATCTGGAGGACTACCCAGACCGTTTCGGGTATGCGATCACCAATGCTGACGGGAGACGACTCTACATCAAATTGATGTATGACAACCGTTCGAGGGTCCGAGTCTTGAGTTTTCACGAGGGTTACTGATGGCTGACCGAACGACGATTCAGCCGGAGATCGAACCTCCGATCTGCGTCCACGACGACC
>JANXSH010000458.1 GCA_025356615.1 Planctomycetia bacterium
AGAGTGAGGCAACCAGGGCAGGTTACGACTTCCATACCAGCAGACTATCAAGTCGGACGGCTTCTGCCTTGCTGATAGCCTGAAATTCGGGTGAACGGTTACGTTTTATCAAAACAGTGGGAACGAAACTCAGAGGCCCAAGGATCTCCTTCAACGTTTGGCCAAGTCGGGCGGAATGGTTGACTGCCAAACGTTGAGGGAGGATATAGCCGCACAGACAAACGTCGCGGCGCTGATGCAGGCGTGTCCGCGAGGGTTCGGACCTTTCGCGAAGGAACTAATCGCCGAATTTGGGGGCGAGGACTAATCGGTCGATTGGCAAGGGCGCTTAGTCCGTCCGAATTTGGATCAGGCTCCAATGCGGCCTCACACCGAACCCCAAGATTCGGTCCACCACCCAACACCCCCGTGTGTGTTCCTCGCCGAGGATTGGCATCCGATCGAACGCGCGGTCGTGGTAGTTGCCTTGCGCGAGATGGCCCAGGGTGCCGTCCTCCCGAGCGAGCCAGAGTGGGTCGAGTGGGTAGTCACGGAACGGGTTGCCGATGACTTTGGGGATGAGGGTTACCCGGAAACGCTGACTCTGCTCCTGGGCTGCTTCCCAACTGGCTGCCGCTTGCTCGTGTCGCGACTGTTGGACTGCCTGTCGGTGGGGCCGATCTCCACGACTGGCCGACGGCCCGACGAGAACCTATCGTGGCATGATCGCCCCGACGGGAATACCTCCAAAGACAGGATGCCTTCATGTCCACCACGACCCCGACACCCCCCGAAAGTTCCGCCCACGGCGTGGCGTGGAACCTCGGCGACCTCTACGCGGGCGTCGATGACCCCCGTATCGACCGCGACCTCGAGGCGGCCTACGCCCGCGCCCGCGCCTTCGAGACGCGCTACCGCAGCAAGGTCGCCACGCCCGGCGGGCCGTCTGCGAAGGAGTTGCACGCCGCCCTCGTCGAGCTGGAGGAGATGAGCGAGCAGATGGACCGCCCGATGGTCTATGCCAGCCTGTTGCACGCGAGCAGTTCGCTGGACCCGGCACGCGGGGCGCTCCTCATCCGGGCGCGCGAGCGGCGGACGGCGATCGGCAAGCACCTCATCTTCTTCGACCTGGAGTGGATCAAGGTCGAGGACGCCGCCGTCGCGAGGCTCCTCGCGGACAAGGAACTGGCGCACTACAAGCACTACCTCGAGCAGAAACTCATCTGGAAGCCGCACTTCCTGAGTGAGCCGGAGGAGAAGATCCTCGACGAGAAGTCGAACACCGGCCGGGCCGCGTTCGTCCGGCTCTTCGACGAGAGCGTCAGCGCGATGACGTTCCCGTTCACCCACGACGGCAAGACCGAGATGATGGCGCTCCAGTCGATCCTTGCGAAGCTCTACGACCCGGACCGGGCCGTGCGCGCCGCCGGCGCGGCGGGCCTCACCGAGGGGCTGAAGGGCAACATCCGCCTGTTGACGTACATCCTCAACACGCTCGTCGCCGACCACCGCGCGGACTGCGACCTGCGCCATCATGCCGACGTGATGGCCCCGCGCCACCTGGCCAACGAGATCACGCCCGCTGTCGTCGATGCCCTGATGGTCGCCGCCGAGCGCTACCACGGCACGTTCCAGCGCTACTACCGGCTCAAGGCGAAGCTCCTCGGCCTGGAGCAGCTCACCGACTACGACCGTTACGCGCCACTGCCGGGGGAGAAGTTCTCGGTCGATTGGCCGTCGGCCCGGCGCATCGTCGAAGAGAGCTATCGCGGCTTCAGCCCCGTGGCGGGCGAGATCGTCCGGCTGTTCTTCGAGAAGTCGTGGATCGACGCGGAGTTGCGCCCCGGCAAGCGCGGCGGGGCGTTCTCGTCGAGCGGAGTCCCCAGCGCCCACCCCTACATTCTGATGAGCTACACCGACCGCCTGCGCGACGTGATGACGCTGGCGCACGAACTCGGCCACGGCGTGCATCAGTACCTCTCGCGCGGCGTGGGCTACCTCCAGTGCGACACGCCGCTGACGACAGCGGAGACGGCGAGCGTCTTCGGCGAGATGCTCACCTTCCGCCGACTCCTTCAGCTCTACCCCGAGCCGAAACAGCGCCTCATGATGCTGTGCGGCAAGATCGAGGACTCGTTCGCCACGGTGTTCCGGCAAGTCACGCTGACGCGCTTCGAGCAGTCTCTGCACGCCGCCCGCAAGGCGGAGGGCGAGCTATCGACCGAGCGCATCAACGCGCTGTGGCTCGACGCCAACCGCCCGCTGCACGGCGATGTCGTCCAGCTGACCGAGGGCTACGGCTGGTGGTGGGCCTACATCGGCCACTTCATCCATGTGCCGTTCTACTGCTACGCCTACGCCTTCGGCGAACTTCTCGTGCTGGCGCTGGTCAAGAAGTACGAGCAGGAGGGGGCCGCGTTCGTGCCCAAGTACATCAACATGCTCGCGGCGGGCGGGTCCGAAGCGCCGCCGTCGCTCGTCGGCGCGCTGGGCGTGGACATCACCGATCCGGGCTTCTGGGAGCTGGGCCTGCGGCTACTCGACGAGATGGTCAGCGAGGCGGAGACGCTGGCAAAGTGACCTATAAGGAAGCGGCAGAAAGAAACACAGACGAACCACCGAGTCACAGACTCGGTGGTTCGTCGATGGTATAGACTGGTTCATCGCTCCAGTTTGCGCTTGCCGGCCCAGCCCTTACCTTTGGGTGGGATGCCGAGTGGCGGGACGTTGCCGGCGCGTCGGTCGGCCTTCTTCTTCATCCTGGCCTTCTTCGAGGCTTTGGTGTGCGGACGGGCTTGCATCAGTTCTCTCCCTTTTTATCGTTCGTCGAATCGATGTAGATACAATACACGGAATGGTGCCCGGCAGCAAGCGGGGCGCGACCACAACCCCGGAGGCTCTTCCCATGCACTACTCGGTACTCACCCTCCTGCTCTGCGGATTCGCCGCCTCGTCGGCGATCGCGGCGGGCAAGACGCCGGCGGCGAAGTTGCCGGCGGTCGGCACCGTCGTCGTCGATAAGGACCGCGACGAGGTCATCCTCTCGGGCAAGATCCAGCACCCCGAGGACAAGCCGTGCATCGGCACCTACGGCCAGCGCATCCAGGCGTTCGTCGGCTCCGCCAAGGCGGCGGGCGGTGACGCGAAGATGGCCGGCTACTTCGTCTTCCTCGTCGACGTGCCGACCGAGACGGTCAACAAGGCGCTCGTCGATCTCGGCTGCAAACCGAAGGTGCATTACAGCATGGAAGCCGGGCACAAGCGTAGCGGGCTGAAGGCGACGACGAAGAAGGAAGACTACCTCGACGGCGACCCGGTGCTCCTCACGGTCTTCTGGAAGGTCGGCGAGAAGTGGGTCGAGCGGCCCTACCAGAGCTTCGTGACCGAGCGCGTCGTCGTCGAGGGCAAGGCGACCGAGAAACCGTGGACGCCGAGTTTCGTGTTCCACGGCTCCGGGGCGACCCACCGCTCCGGGACGGGGTGCATCGCCTGCCCGTGCGACTGCGCCGGCGGCATCATCGCGGACAATCGGTTCCCGCTCTACAACCCCAAGCCGATGGTGAGGTTCGACCTGGCCCGCGTCCCGAAGCCGGGCACGCAGGTCTACGTCCGCATCCGCGTGGCCTGCACGAGGGGCGAGTGATGCTCTTCGCCCTTACGCTGCTCGTCGCGCCGCCCGTCCTCCCGATGAAGCTCGAGGGCCATTCGGAGAACGTCTACGCGCTGGCGTTCTCCCCCGACGGGCGACGACTCGCCAGCGCGAGCGGCGATGGGACACTCCGCGTCTGGGAGGTGGCGACCCGCACCCGTTTCCACGTCCTCGACGGGCACGACGGCCCGGTCTACGATGTGGCGTTCACGCCCGACGGCAAGTCGCTGCTCTCCGCGTGCGGCGACAAGAATCTCCGCCTCTGGGACGCCGAGACGGGCCGCCTGAAGCGAACGTACACTGGGCACACGAAGCCGATCTATTGCGTGGCGATTTCGCCCGACGGGAAGCGCTTCGCCTCCGGGGACGAATCGGGCGCGGTGATGCTCTGGCGCATCGACCGCGAGAAGGCGTTGCACGTCTGCACGGCCCACACGAAGCACGTCTACGGCGTGACGTTCACGAAGGACGGCTCGCGGGTAATCTCGGCGAGTTCGGACGGCGACCTCCGCGTCTGGGACGCAGCGAAAGGAAAAGAGATTCGCAGCCTGAAAGGCCACACGAGCCACGTCTACCGCTGCGTCTGCTCTGCGGACGGGAAGACCGTGGCGAGCGTGAGCCACGACAAGACCGTCCGCCTCTGGCCGATGTCGGCCACAGGGAAGGAGGTGGTCCTCACGGCCCATCGCGATCCGGTGTACGCGGTCGCGATCTCAGGCGACGGGAAATGGCTGCTCTCGGGCGGCGACGATCGCCTCATTCGCCTGTGGAACACGGGGGACGACAAGCCGTCGCGCGAGTTGAAGGGGCACCAGAACGCGGTCTACGCCATCGCGATCTCGCCGGACGGGAAACTGGTCGCCTCTGCAGGGTCGAGCGGAGTGATTCGCCTATGGCGGATCTGATTGATCTCATATCAGCGGCGAGTCGAACACCGATCCGCCCCGCCGGGCGACCGCGACGAGGTGCCGCCAGGCGCGAGTGACGCGCGCCTCCTCCTCGGCGACGTAACCCGCGTCGAGCAGGCGCTTATCGAAGAACCCTGGGCATTCGACCGGAGGGAACTCCGGGTCGATGACGTACTGCGCCCGCTCGGCGTTGCAGCGGATGTGCCGCTCGGGCTTATCGAGGAGCCATTCGGCCCGCACCTCACCAAGGACGAAGGCGAGATAGAGGTCGGAATCGACGATCTCCTCGACCTCGCCGCCGCAGACCTCGCAGAGGTAGCCTTGATCGCATCGCGCCATTGGATCGGACCACGGGGTCACGAGGTAAAACGCTGACAGTAGAAAGTATATGGCTTCCGACGAGCAAGCAACTCACGAATCGGTGACGCGATCACCCCTCGCCCCCGGACTGACCGCGCGGGGGCCGACGGTGTATAAAGAACTCCACCTCCGAATCCTCCCTCCACACCGAGACGATCCATGCGTAGCAATCCGGTCAAACAAGCACTGAAGGCGGGCCAGCCGCAGGTCGGCACCTGGCTGTCGCTGGGCAGCATCACCGCGTCCCGCTTCCTGGCGCGGGCCGGCTTCGCCTGGCTGACCGTCGATATCGAACACAGCCTCGTGGACTGGGAGACGGCGACGCACATGTTCGCCTCGATCGCCGACGCGGGCTGCGTCGCCCTGGCGCGCGTGCCGAGCAACCGCCACGACCACATCAAGCGCGTCCTCGACAACGGCGCGCACGGCGTCGTCGTGCCGATGGTCAACACCGTCGAGGAGGCCGAGGCCGCCGTCAGCGCCTGCCTGTACCCGCCGACGGGGACGCGCTCCGTCGGCGGCAGCGTCCACTCACTGAACTTCCAGGCCACGCCGAAGGACTACTTCGCGCGGGCCAACTCCGAGATCCTCGTCGTCTTGCAGTGCGAACACATCATGGCGGTGGAGAACGCCGAGCGCATCTTCGCCGTGCCGGGCATCGACGCGATCTTCGTCGGTCCCAACGACCTCGCCGCGAGCATGCGAAGCAAGGACGGCACGCCGCCGTCCGCCGAGGCGACCGCGCAGGCGATGAAGCACATCCTGGCGACCTGCAAGAAGGTCGGCGTTGCGGCTGGTGTCCACTGCTTCAGCGCCGATGAGGTCGTCGCGCGTATCGAGGAAGGCTGGCAGTTCCTCGCCATCAACAGCGAGTTGCGCATGATGATGGATTCGGCCAATGAAGTCATCCGCCGCGTCGGGCTGAAGGGGACGGAGTCGGCGAAGTATTAGGACTCAGTTTATGACGCTCCTCACTCATGCTACACCGGTGAGATGAGCTAGATGAGCGTCTCACAAGTTCGTGGCAAGAGGTTCAAGTGTATAGGTGGGGAGAAATGAAGCCAGCCGGACCGCTCTAACCTGGTCCGGCTGGCTGAGTGGGACGTTGTCGTCCCTATGTGTAGCGGAAACCCGCCGATCAATGAACGCCGATGATGACCTCGGCGGCCGAGTCGGGGCGAGAGGATTCGAACCTCCGACCTCCTGAACCCCATTCAGGCGCGCTAGCCAAACTGCGCCACGCCCCGCTACTCCTATCTTGTTATCAGGATGTGGAGAGTTCTGTCAAGGGCGGCACCTCGACATTCTCACTTGCTTACTTGCCGGTGATGCCCGTCGCGGGTAGGACATAGGGCATCGTGCGCCTTGTGTTCGGGGTTCACGCCCCGCCGCGCATCCCTATTTCTCCAGAGATGTTCCTGCCATGAAACGTTCTCTCCTCCTCGCCTGCGGCGTCTTGACGCTGCTCGCGTCCTCCCGCGCTTCGGCGGATGTCAAGATGCCGGCGATCTTCGCCAGTCATATGGTCGTTCAGCGGGACATGCCGCTGACGATCTGGGGCTGGGCGGATGCCGACGAATCGGTCTCCGTGTCCTTCGCCGACAAGACGGCAACGGCCAAGGCCGACGCCAAAGGCAGATGGAAGGTCTCGCTGCCCAAGTTCGAGGCGAACGCCAAGGGTCAGACCATGACCGTCAAGGGCAACAACACCGTCGAGTTGAAGGATGTCCTCGTCGGCGAAGTCTGGATCGGTTCGGGCCAATCCAACATGGAATGGTCCGTCGCCTCCTCGACCAAGCCCAAGGAAACCATCGCCGCTGCCAATCATCCGACGATTCGGATCCTCCACGTCAAGAAGGTCCAGGCGAACTCCCCCGCCAAGGATGTCCAACTCGATCGAGCCTGGTCGGTCTGCACGCCGAAGACGATCCCCAACTTCTCCGCCGTGTTGTATCACTTCGGCCTCCGCCTCCAAAAGGAGCTCGATGTGCCCGTCGGCCTCATCAACAGTTCCTGGGGCGGCAGCCCGATCGAGCCGTGGACGGTCGAGGAGAAAGGGTCCGGCGGCATGCACAACGCCATGATCGCGCCGCTCCAGCCGGTCGCCCTGCGTGGCATCATCTGGTATCAGGGCGAGTCGAACATGAGCGAAGGCATGGGCTACCACACCAAGACGGAGAAGCTCGTCAAGGGTTGGCGCAAGACCTTCGGACGGGACGATCTGCCCTTCTACTTCGTGCAGATCGCTCCGTGGTCCAAGTATGGGGCGAGCCTGCCAAATCTATGGGAGGCTCAGACCGCATCCCTGAAGATCCCGCACACCGGCATGGCCGTCGTGACGGACCTCGTCGATAACATCGACGACATCCACCCCCAGAACAAGGTCGATGTCGGCAACCGCCTCGCCCTCTGGGCATTGGCGAAGACGTATGGCAAAAAGGATCTCGTCTACTCAGGCCCGCTCTACAAGTCGATGAAGGTCGATGAAGGCAAGATTCGACTGTCGTTCGCCCACGTCGGCGGCGGGCTGAAGTCGCGCGACGGCAAGGCGCTCGCACAGTTCGAGATCGCCGGGGACGACGGGAAGTTCGTCGCCGCCGAGGCCGTCATCGACGGCAAGGAGGTCGTCGTCTCGGCCAAGTCGGTCGAGAAGCCGACGCAGGCCCGCTTCGGCTGGAGCAACGTCGCCAACCCGAACCTGTCGAACAAGGAGGGGCTGCCCGCCTCACCGTTCCGCACCAAGGGTTGGAAGGGCGGCACGGGGGAGTGAGTCGAGACGACTATTGAAGTACCAGCGTCGTGGCGTGACGGTGGAAGCCAGCGGACCATCGACGCCCGCCATTCAGCCGGGCGGTCTCGGTAATAACGAACCGTCTCGATACCGAATCGTGGAGGGTACTGCATTTCGAAATCCCGCCCTGGGATTGGGCAGCCATTCGCGCTCCACGTCTTAGCGATGATCGACTCCGTTCCGGTGCGATCGATTCCGTGACAGGTTCCAACGTTATAGTTCTCAGACCGCAGTATCTGGCCCGACGACGGACTGGACTGCGGTCTGACACTTTGGAGATGTCATCATGTCCGAACCGGACCTGGTATCGACACTGGTGCAACGACTGCGCGACGGCGACCCGAAGGCACCCGACGCCCTCTTCGAGTTGTACGCGAAACGCCTGGCCCGTGCCGCCGAGCAGCACCTCGCGCGGAAACTCGCAGGTCGAATCGATGGCGAAGACGTGGTGCAGTCCGTCTTCCTCTCCTTCTTCCGCCGCTTCGCCGCCGGCGAATTCCACATCGACACCTCCGCCCAACTCTGGCGGCTCCTGTTTCGCATAACCCTCCGAAAAGCCCGGTTCCAAGCCCGGTTCCACCTGGCGGCCAAGCGCGACGCCACGAACGAGGTGGGTGACGGCGATCAGGCCCTTGCCGAGGCCGTCGCCTACGACCCCGGCCCAGAGGAGGCAGTCGCCCTGGTAGATCAACTCGACTCGCTGCTACGAGGATTGCCCGACTTGCATACTCATGTGCTGGAAAAGCGGCTCCAAGGATTCAGCGTTGCGGAAATCGCAGAAGAACTGGCGGTCTCCCGGCAGACGATCTACCGCGTCCTCGATCTCCTCGGCGATCGGCTGATGCGGCAAGTCGCCGAATGACTACAAAATCTTTGTTATTCGTGTGACAACCCCACCAGAAAGCGCCATTAGAGATGTGTGGGATGGTCGCCGGCGAGTATCCGACCCTCTAGACCTGGAGATATGATGGCCATCGCTAGCTCGGTAATAATCACCCTCGACGTACAACAACGGAACCGGCTGGAGTGCCTGCTGGTCGATTTCGAGCGGTCGTGGCACGAGGGCCGACTCGCGCAGTGTGCCGCCGAGCTGCCGACGGACATCTCGATCCGCCGGGCTGCTCTGATGGAGATGGTCAAGATCGACCTGGAGCGGGGTTGGCAGAGCGGTCGGCAGCCGACTGCGGAGGAGTACGCCCGTTCGTTCCCCGAGCTGCTCGCGTCGGACGGCATCCCCCTCGACCTGATCCAGGCGGAATTCGAGTCGAGGAGGCGCGCGGGCGAGGTCGATCTGGACGCCTTCTGTAGCCGATTCCCCGATCGCGGCGAGTCCTTGCGTGCATTGCTCGCGAGACTACCCGAGTCGGACCGGGGGCACTGGTCCACCGTAGTCGGGCAGGGGACGCATCCCGGCGGGGCGTCCTCGGGGACCGGCGAGCCGCTCGGGTTGCCGGAGCGGTTCGGCCGATACCTCATCCGCCGGCGCTTGGGTCAGGGCGGGATGGGGACGGTATTCCTGGCGCACGATACCGACTTGGGCCGGGACGTGGCGTTGAAGGTGCCGCGTATCGAGGGCAATTCCGGTTCCGACACGCTCGAGAGGTTCTACCGCGAGGCCCGTGCGGCGGCCGCGTTGCACCACCCCAACCTGTGCCCGGTCTTCGATGTCGGTCAGATCGACGGCGTCTATTTCCTGACAATGGCCTTCATCGAGGGGCGCAACCTCGCGGAAGACATGCGGGATAAACCCCGGTCGCCGTCCGAGGCAGCCGCCCTGGTCCGTCAACTGGCCCTGGCGCTGGATTTCGCGCACCGCCACGGCGTCATCCACCGGGACTTGAAGCCCGCGAACGTCCTGCTGAACACGAACGGCGAGCCGGCCATCACCGACTTCGGCCTTGCCCGGCGAATCAACAACAAAGACGAGCGGCTTACCCAAACCGGGGCCATCATGGGTACGCCTGCTTACATGTCACCGGAGCAGGTCGAGGGGGACAACGAGGCGGTGGGTGCCGCCTCGGACATCTACGCCCTCGGCGTGATCCTGTACGAGTTGCTGACCGGACGCCTGCCCTTCCGCGGGTCGATGGCGTCCGTGATGGCCCAGATCGTCGGCGCGGAGCCGGAGCGGCCGTCGCTGCTCCGGCCGGATTTGCATCCCCAACTGGAGGTGATCGTGATGCGTGCGATGAAGAAGAAGGCCGAAGACCGCTACGCGAC
>JANXSH010000409.1 GCA_025356615.1 Planctomycetia bacterium
CGAGAACCCGTGCGGGCAGCCGTTTCAGCACTTCCCGGCGGTAATCCCGACTCATCAGCAAAGCGATGATCTCCGGATAGGCCACGAACGAACCGCCATTTGGGTGGTCGGTACTCATGGCGATCTGCCAGGGGTCTTTGACGAGGAGATACCACTCCAGGCCGACGGCCCATTGCAGGGCGTTGACGAAGCTCTTCTCGCGGTAGGTGATCGGGACGATGCCGCAACCCGCCTCCATTTCGGTGTCGGAGTTCGTCCACTTCCGGCCCGTCACGGTGTGCAGGTAGTACCCCAGCGGGCCGTCGCCCGTCATCGAGGTCGTCTCGCCGAAGAGGACTTGTCCCACGTCCACGCTGATGTTCGGGTGCGCGTTGACGTACTCCGCCAGCTCGGGCACCTTGGAGCAGAACTGGGCCTGGTCGTCGGGTTCGCCGCCGTAGCTGTGGAACTGGACGTGGGTGAAGTGGGCGCGTCGGCCCTCGAGCGCCCGCATCGTGTTCAGCGTCGTCCGCCAGTTGCCCGGCAGGCCGAGGTTGTTGCAGTGGATGTGGACGGGGTGCGGGAGGCGGAGGTCCATCGCGGCCTGGGCCATCTCGACGACGATCTGGCGCGGCGTGACCCCGAAGTCATCGACGTTCTGGTCGATGTCGTGGATGTTGTCGCTGCCGCCCTTCCACATCTCGACGCCGCCGGGGTTGACCAGTTTGACGGCGTAGCCCTTGCCCGCGTTCAGCAGCCAGGCGATGAAGATCCGCAGGCGCTCCGGCTCCTTCGCGGCGATCTGCTCGAGGACGTAGTGGTTGTTGCCGAAGAGGAGGAAGAAGCCCTTGTCGATGATGGGCGTGTCGTGGAACTCCTCGTGGGCGTGCCGCGCCGACAGCGGCGGGATGGCGGCGTCGAAGACCGTGGTATAGCCCATCCCGGCGTAGAGATACCCCGTGGCGAACGTGCTGGGGACGCTACCGGTCGTGCCGGATCGGCTGGTCTTCGTCCGACGCACCATCGGGGCGCGACGCTTGTCCTCCGGGCGCATCCTGCGCGCGAGATTCACCTTCGGCCCGGCGATGTGCGAGTGCATGTCGATGCCACCGGGCATGACGACGAGGTCTTTCGCGTCGATGACCTGGTCGGGCGGGTCGTCCGGTGTCGCGATGACCTTGCCGTCGCGGATCCAGATATCCATGACGACGCCGTCGATGCCGTTGATCGGGTCGTAAACCTTGCCGTCGGCGATCTTTACCAGCATCTCGTTCCCTGCCTCGATCGGGGCGCGAATCTCGCGTTAGTCTATCAGGACGAAGGCCGATCGCCCTCGGGCAGCAACGGCTTGGGCCGACGGTCCGGCGTCGTCAGGTCGATGCCGACGTAGACCAACTCCGCCTCGGTGACGCGCAACACCTGCGTGGCACGCTCCGCCTCGACGTGGACCTGCATGGTGATCGAGGTTCGGCCCATCTTGACGACGCGCGTGAGGAAGCGCACAACGTCGCCGACGAAGACGGGCTGTTTGAACTCGACGCGGTTGATGGCGACGGTGACGACGGAGGGGGCCACGCCGCACGCACGAGTGACCTCGCGGGTCGCGCCGATCGCCCCGGCCTGGTCGATGTAACTGAGCAGCACGCCGCCGAAGATGGTGAGTTGGTAGGTGCTGGGCGGCCCGCCGGGGACGGGCGGCAGGCCGTTGGCGTCCTTGGGCATCATCAGGACTTGGAGGGCGAGGTAGGGGTCGGTCATGGGATCGTTCCTGAAGAAAGGGGATGTGGGCTCGCCTCCCAGCAAAGTCTACCTCTTCGCGGCCCAACTGGCGAGCGATCGACTCGAAGGAATTGCAATTCTCCGCCGCTCGTGCTGAGGACGAGGCGGGGAAGAAAGTTCTTGATGCTGAACTAGTCCTTGCATGGAGCGGAGGCGAGCCGGGTAATCGGGTGTTGCAGGGTCGTTACCAGATTTTTTCAGGTTTGCTAGGAGTTACGCCGTTGGCGAGCGGCCCCTGTCAAGGGGCTGGATTCGGTGGCTCGGAAACAGCCCCTTGACAGGGGCCGCTCGCCAACGGCGTAACTC
>JANXSH010000417.1 GCA_025356615.1 Planctomycetia bacterium
CGGGCATCCAGCGCAACCGGCGGCGGATCTTGCTCAACCGGAGCGAGGTCGTCGCGGTCGCGTTTCTCGCGGACGTGGTGGACGAGTAGGGCGTAACCTCCTCCCGGTTCGCCGCATCCTGAATCGAGCGTCACTCGACCGAACACCCCAGAGGGACATCGCATGAGCCAGCCCTGGAACTCCCCCGAGCGAGAGATCACCCCGGAATCCGTGTTCATGACGCGCCGACGCTGGCTGGGCCTCGGGGCCGCCGGGCTAGCAGCTATCGGCGGTGGACTCTACTGGAGGTTCCGGCCCGGCACGAAGGAAGAAGTCCTGGGCACCGAATCGGAGAATCCCCCTGGCGCGGACCTCTACCCCGCCGCGCGGAACGCCAAGTTCGAGGATGCGGGTCGGAAGATGACGATCGACGCCGACGCCGCGAGCTTCACGAACTTCTACGAATTCTCATCGTTCAAGGAAGTCTGGAGGTACGTCGAGCCGTTTCGCCCGACGCCCTGGAAGGTCGAGATCGCCGGCATGGTCGCCAGGCCAAAGACGTATGACATCGACGACCTCATGAGGGCGTTTCCGCTCGAGGAGCGCGTCTACCGCCTCCGCTGCGTCGAGCGCTGGGCGATGGTCATCCCCTGGACGGGTTTGACGCTCGCCGCGCTGCTGAACAAGGCCGAGCCTCTGCCGGGCGCGAAGTACGTCCGATTCGTGAGCTTCGATCGCCCCTCCGAGGCGTCGAAGCAAAGGAATCGCTCGATGCCCTGGCCCTACACCGAGGGTCTGACCCTCGCCGAGGCGACGAACCCCCTCGCCTTCATCGCCACCGGCATCTACGGCAAGCCGCTCATCAAGCAGCACGGCGCGCCGGTTCGCCTCGTGGTCCCCTGGAAATACGGCTTCAAGTCGGGCAAGTCGATCGTCCGCATCGAGCTGACCGACGAGCAGCCGGCGACGTTCTGGAATACGCTCCAGCCCCGCGAGTACGACTTCGAGGCGAACGTCGATCCCGACAAGCCCCATCCTCGTTGGAGCCAAAGGGTCGAGTGGATGCTCGGCACCCGCGAGGAGTTCCAGACGAAGGTCTACAACGGCTACGGTGAGTGGGTCGCGAAGCTGTATGGGTGAGGAGGTCTCCGGGACATTTTTCCTTCCCCACGCCCCCGCCGCGCGGTATGCTACTCTCTGCATTACCATCCCGCCGGAGGTTCCCGCCATGTTGCATCGACGCGACGCCATGCTGCGCCTGGGCCAGGTCGGCCTCGGTGCCCTCACACTACCGAACCTCCTCGCCGCGACGAGCGCCACCGCGAAGAAGCCCGCCTCGGGCGGCAAGGCGAAGGCGTGCATCCTCGTCTTCCTCTGGGGCGGGCCGCCCCAGCAAGACCTCTGGGACATGAAGCCCGACGCCCCCGTCGGCATCCGGAGTCTCTTCAAGCCGATCCGCACGCGCGTGCCCGGCATCGACATCTGCGACCGCATGCCGTTACTCGCCAAGCACACCGACAAGCTCGCCATCGTCCGCTCCGTGACGCACCCCAGCAACGAACACGAGGTCGGCGTCACGCACATGCTCTCGGGGAAGTCGATCCCCTCGCTCCGCATCCCGATCAACCAGCGCAAGCGGACCGACTTCCCCGGCGTCTCGGGGATCGTGTCGTACTTCACGCCGCCCGGTCGGATGCCCGCCAGCATCACCATCCCGCAGGCCATCGGCCACGACGGCGTCACCTATTGCGGTACGCACGCCGGCTTCCTCGGCCCGCGCCACGACCCGCTCGAGCCGAGGGCGGCGCATCGCGTCAACGAGTCTCCGTTCGCCTTCAGCCCGCCGGCGGAGGTCGGCCCCGACCGCCTCGCCTCCCGGAGCGGATTGCTCGCCCGCATCGAGGCCGCCGAGCGCCGACTCCAAACCAAAGACGCCGCCTCGGGCCTGAGCGCGTTCCACGAGCAGGCGATGCGCCTCGCCACTTCGAGCGTCGCCAAGAAGGCGTTCGACCTCGGCAGCGAGTCCGCCGCCCTGCGCGATCGGTATGGCCGCAACCAGTACGGCGACAGCCTCTTGCTCTGCCGTCGCCTCGTCGAGGCCGGCGTCCGGCTCGTCACCATGACCTGGCAGTACACCACGCCATCGGGTGCCATCGCCAACGTGTGGGACAACCACGGCGGCACCGGCGTTTTGGGCGGCATCACCGGCTACGCCATGCTCGACGCGCCGTACTGCATCCCGCCCCTCGATCGCGGGTTCTCCGCGCTCCTCGAAGACCTCGACGACCGCGGCCTACTCGACGAGACGATGGTCGTCGCCTTCGGCGAGATGGGCCGGACGCCGAAGATCAACAAGGACGCCGGACGCGACCACTGGGGCGCGGCCCAGTCCGCCCTCGTCGCCGGGGGCGGCATACGCGGCGGCCAGGTCTACGGCTCCACCGACAAGCAAGCCGCCTACGTCAAGGACAACCCCGTCCGCCCCGAAGACCTGCTCGCCACGATGTATCACGGCCTCGGCATCGATGTCGAAAGCGAGATCCACGACCGCGAGGGCCGCCCGGTCAAGATCACCGAGGGTAAGCCGGTCATGCGGCTGTTCGCGTGACGGGACAGAATGGGACACGGATGGGACGGAGGAAGCGGATCGATACGGATCATACAAGAGAACCAATCCTTCTGATCCGAGTGAATCCGCTTCATCCGTCCCATCCGTGTCCCATTCTGAATTACTGGGAACGGACCAGCGAGTCGTTCACATCGTCCGAATCGAAGATCAAGAACGTGCTGGTACGCGCCACGGGCCGGAGCGTCGAAAGAGACCGAACCGCCTGCCGATACGCCGGGACTTCCCCGAGGTTGCCGTACAGGATCGTCGTGCTGACGGCCAGGTAGTGCCGGCGACGTGACGGGGCGTTGACTTCCTCGAACGTGACCTTTCGCATCGGCAAGGTCGCCAGGGCGGGGTCGGTCCCGAAATAGAGGACATCGAGCGACTCGAGTCCCCGCCCGCGCTGCCAGGCCGCCAGTTCCTCGAGACCCTGTCCCCAGTCGTAGTTGGAGTCGCTCAGACATCGGTAGCCGTTCTCGGTGCCGCCCCACGCCTCGTTGGTGTAGCACAGCCCGTTGGGCCAGACGCGCGCGGCGGAAACCGCCATCCAGCCGATGCCCGTAGTCAGGAGCATCACGAGGACGCCCCAGCGGAATCGACCCAGCCCCGTCTCTCGACCTGAGATGCAGGTCTGGACGGCAGCGGCGGCCAGTCCCGCCGTTGCCAGCGCGACGAGCGGGAGCATGAAGCGGACGCCGATCTGCACGCGACAGTTGAGGCTGAACACGATGAGGGCTGCGGCTGCCAGGCAGGCCCAATTCGCCAGCGCTTTTCGCCCCAGGGCGAACAGGACCAGCGGCAGCAGGAGCAGGGGCAGGGAGAATTTGATGCTCATGGCGACGGGGAAGTAATACCAGACGGCTCGGGGCCACTGGTTGCCCAGGAGATACGTCCCGTGCCCCATCATGTTGTGCCGGATCTGCCGGGCGAGGGCGTTGCCCGCGTTGTTGAAGACGCACAGGTGTTCCGACAGCCAGACCATGACCTGGCGTGCCTGCCCCGAGGGCAAGGTGTGCGCCCATGCGACGAAGGACCGTTCCGGCAGCCAGTCGCAGCCGCAGCCGATGAATAGCAGGGCGAAGCCGAGGCACCCGATCTGCACCAGGTCGCGGTAGGTGCCGCGCAGCCGGCCCAGGATCCTGCGACAGACATCCCACCGGCCCTCGCCGGGGAGGGCCGTGAATGCACCCTCGCGCCACAACCGCTCCAGTTCGATGACCCCCATGCAGAGCGGGCCGAAGGCGAGGGCGGAGAGCTTGGTCAGGAGGGCGATGCCGTACCATAGAGCGGGCACGGCGATCCGTCGGCCCCAGGTCGCCTCTCGCCCCCGGCGGAAGTGATAGAGGAGAGCCAGCAGGCAGGCCGCGACGCCGATGTCGGAGGTGACGAGGGAGGCGTGCGCCAGGAAATTCGGCTCGCAGGCCAAGAAGGCCACCGTCAACCGGCCCGCCCACGCCCCGCCCAGGGACCGGCCGATCCTGCCCGCGTAGAACAGCAGGAGCCACCAGAAGCCGATGGCCCCGGCCCGTGCCCAGGGGAGGATCTGCGCGAGATCGCCGACCGGGTCGAAGGGGGTGCCTCGGACGCGCTCCCAGAGGACGATCGGGAGGGTGGCGACATCCATCACCAGGGGAGTAGTGCCGACGCGGAGCAACTCGAAGTGGCTGCCCGTGTGCCAGAACCGTAGCCCCTGCGCGACGTAGAGCGGTTCGTCGAACGTCGGCCCGAGTTGACTCCCGGCCGTCAGGCACCACGCCGAAGACAAGCCCGCCCAGACCAGGAACCAGCCCCAGTCGAGGAGTCGCCTCTTCCCACCCGCCGGGGGCGAATACCCAACCGGGGGGCATGGCGTGGCTGGGGTATCGCAGGTAGACATGGTATGACTCTACCGAGTGGGTGGACCGGTCGCGCACAGAAGAGACGACAGTCGTGTACCATCGCGTGGCGCGCGGGTCAAGGGCCGATGTGGTA
>JANXSH010000477.1 GCA_025356615.1 Planctomycetia bacterium
GGCCGGGAGCGTTGCTCCCGGCCCGTCAGCAATTCTGGGCAACAGGGTCAATCCAAGTCAGAACTCCCAGAGTTTCAGCCCTCACAGGGAATTACTGATACCGGGAGCGTCTCGTTGGGCGAACGAGAGCCTCGCTCAACCTTCGCCCGGCCCTTCGGTGCCGCCGGTGAACTTCTCGTCGTTCGCGGCGTGACCGGTGAGAACCTGAGCGGAGTAGCCGCCGCGGAGTTTGAACACGAGAATCAGGATGAGATACCCCACCGCCATCATGCCTGGGACGGCGGCGGTCCATGTCAGAGCCTTCTTCCCGGCGTAGAGAGTGGCCGCTTCGAGGGGGGCGCTGTCCTTGTCCGCGTTGGGTTTCCCGGTCTCCGTCCACCACTTGTCCAGATCGACGAGACTCTTGACCTCCGACGGATCTCGACCCGCCTTCTTAAGATTTTCCTTGTCCTTCTCGATCATTTTGGCCATGCCGTTGTCTTCCCCCGGCTTGCCCAGCAGAGTCCCCACCTTGCTGTTATCGAGCCCCGCGACTTTGGGGGTCAATCCGTACAAACTCTTTGCGTCCGCCTTGTAGCGGTCATAGGTCGGCTTCGCCGGATCGACCTCGGTCAGGTATTGCATCGCCGCTAGATCCTGTTTATAGCCGATGCCGGGGCTGCCGAGCAGACCTGCGGAGAGCATGCCTAGGCCGCCGACCACGCCTAGCGTGACCGCCCCGCCTCGGGGGAATTGCTCCGAGACGACGCCGAGCATGGTCGGCCAGTAGAAGGTCTTGCCGAGGGCGTAGACGGTCACCGCTAGCAGCCACATCCCAGCGGTGTTCGACTGGCCCAGTAACAGCAACCCTGACGCTCCCAGGACGGCACTGAAGAACAACAGCCCGAGCGGCGAAATCTTGTGGACGATGGGGCCTGCGAAGAAGCGCAGCGTGAACATCAAGACGTTGGTCACGATGAAAGCGATTAGCGCCTCGTCCTTGTTCTTGAGGATCGTCTCGGTGATGTTGATGATCCAACTGTCCGTACCGAGTTCGACGTAACCGACCATCATTTGAAGGACGACGAGGGCCAAGAGGATCGGCGAGGCGAGTTCCAGCAGCATCGTGCCGACACTCACCCCAGCGGCACTGACCTCGGAACGCGGGAACTTGCGACCGAACATGAGGATGCCGTATAGCAGCGTCGGCACCAGGAACGTGCCGAGTTTGATCTCCCAGCGTATGTTCTCGAACTGGTTGAAGGCCAGCCCGAGCAGGGCACCTAGGACGAGGCCGCCGGGCCAACCGGCGTGGAGGATGTTCAGCCAGTGTGTTTTTTCCTTAGGGTACAGATTCGCGGTAAGCGGGTTGATGACCGCCTCGCAGGTGCCGTTGCCGAAGGCGAAGAGCCACATGCCAATGTTGAGGCACCAAAAAGCACCTTCCTTGCCGTAGCTCGCGTAGACCGGGGTCGCCGCGAAAGTGACCACTGCCGAAGAGACGTGGAACAGGAAGGCGATGACCATCAAAGGAGCGTAGCCGAAGAGGTGGGCGACGAAGCTGAAGAAGATGATGGTGATGCCGAAGCCGACCAGACCGCCGCCGGCAATCGTGCCGAGTTCGCCCTGGGTGAAGCCGAACTGCCGGCCCCAATCGCCCAGGACGGCCCCGCGAACCGAGAAGCCGATGCCGGCTGCGATGAGGGTCAGGAAGCTGGCCCAGAAGAGAACCTTCTCGTTCTGGGTCGGCCCGGAAAGACTCTGCGGGGCGAAACCCCCCGGCCTCATGATGTTTGAACTCATCGATCGCTATCCCCGCATGAACCCCGTGTTGGAGAGAATGAGGACAGAGATATTACCCGCGACAAGGGATGTCCAATGGGTGTGGTCGGAATTCCACAGGAATCGAGAAAAAAAGGAGCGGCAACGCGCCCCACCGCTCACCCTCCGCCGAGCCGCCGGGCGGCGGCGCGGTGGTAGGCGGCTCGCTCCTTCGCGCCCTGCTTCTCGAGGCAGGCGGCCAACTGCTCGTGGGCCTGCTGATGTTCCGGCCTCACCTCGAGCGCCATCTCGAGCCAGCGAACGCCATCGGCGGTCATGTTGTTGCGGAGGAATATCTGGGCGCACTCGAAACGAAGCTCGGGGTCCGTCGGGGCCAGCCTCAGCTTACTCATCACTTCGGTCATGCGTCGGGTATCCGCTTCGGCGTCTCGCCGGGTCCGGCCCACCTCCTCGGCCTCGGGCGTCTTGCCCTGGCGCAAGAGCGATTGCTGAAGCGCGTAGAGCAAATCGCTTTCACGCGGCAAGTCGCCCAGAGCCAGGCGGAATAACTTTTCCGCGACGGCCCCTTGGCCCCGCGCCAGGGCGATGTGCCCGCGCTCGGCCAGCACTCGGGGCACCTGACGCTCGCCCTCCGGCAGGGCGTCTAGCGCGGCCTCGGCCTCGTCCAGGCGGGATCTTTCGCGCCAGCAACGCGCGGCGAGCAGGGAAGCTTCGACGGAGATGGCCCCGCTCTGCTGGAGGGGTGCCAGCTCTTCGAGCGCTTGGGCCGGTCGGCGCAGCTTGAGCAGGATCTCGGCGACACGAAGCCGGACGGGATCTCGGCCAGGCTCGTGCTCGAGTACCACGCGATAATCGCTCAGCGCCTGCCCGAGGTCGAGTTGGTGTTCGGCCACCCAGCCCCGACGCAGGTACGGCTCGATCTCCTCGTCGCCGAGGTCGATCCATCGATTCAGCAGATCCCGCGCTTCGGAAAAGCGGTACTGCCGCATGTATTCGTCCGTCAACACCTCGGCGATGAAAGGATAGTCGAGTCGGCTGGCGCGGAGCAGGTCGTGGAGCCTCTCCTCTACCTCGCCGAAATGTCCCCCTTTCGCCCGCAGCAGCGTTCGCTCCAGCAACACCAGACGCGGCCGCGCCCCGCGCTCCTTCGCCTGGTCGAGCCACTCGTCGGCCAGGTCGAACCGGCCGGCCCGGCGCGCGGTCCGCGCGGACAGCAACCAGGTCTCGCCGTCGCTCGCCCAGGCCCAGCGGCACCAGCTCGCGTGTACCAGAGCCTCGTCGAAATCGCGATGGCGAAGGGAACGGCTCACCGCTCGCGAGTGGTAATGCCAAATGCCCCAGCAGACGCCGTACCATAGGCCGACACCCAACAACAGGAACCCCACGGCCCTGGTCAGTCGCGTCCTCCAGCGCGAGGCGGAGGGCGAAGCAACGGCATCGCTCGGTAGTGTGTTCATAAGGATGGAGGGAAGAAGGGGTGTGGATCGAGCCTGAGAACGCGACCGATTTTGCCATCCTAGATCGGTCGAAGGCTTCCGTCAAGCGAAAGGGGGAACCCCGAAGCGGATGCTTCGAAGTCAGTCGTTAGAGGTGGACCAGGATGGACCAGACCCGGAGCGGCGATGCGTAAGCACGCCGGTGCAGGCACGGACTGAGACGGCGTCTTATCGCGGGACGAAGCGCGTCGATCGCTCGGACCGAGCCGAC
>JANXSH010000487.1 GCA_025356615.1 Planctomycetia bacterium
CGTTTCTGGTGACTCCACTTGCCCCTAGAAAAACCTCCCGGCGTGTGTCAACGGGTGTCAGATCGTCGATGCTGACGGATGAGACTCAGAGGCATACCGGGCGGTGCCGACAGATTTCCAGACGGACCTCCTGCGCGGCGACCCGGACTGGCTGCGGGGCGCGGGCACTGGTCCCCGAAATGTCGGATTGGCAATCCGGCGTCGGACCTGGCATGGAGCGCGCCAAGAGACACGAGGGGATCAGGGAATCCCGGAGGCGCTGCTGGCCGTGGGATTATCTGCGTAGCTGCGGGTTGCGTATGGCATCGCGGCTCGGGGCCGATGGCCGAACCGAGCGGGTCGTGAGCCTCGAAACTCCTTTCACTTCTTCTTTATCACTGTCGTTTTCTTCAGTTCGACGTTGTGTTTACTGGAGCCGCCGCCCGCCCAGTAGACCGTCGCCTCGGCCGGCCCTTTCACCTCACCCAGGCCGAAGTGAAGTGTCAAGTCGTTCTGGCAGCCGCTGCCGGTGCCGGCCTCGACCTGCCGCGTGAACGTCTTGCCACCGACCTTGACGACCACGCGGGAGCCGACGGCCGACCTGTTGCACTTGCCCGACCCCTCCAGCCGCAGTTTTAGGTAACTGTTCTTCGCGGCCGACCGCTTGCCGAGCGTGTTGATCCACACCTTGCCCCCGGAGACGAGGTCGAGGTAGCCGTCGCCATCGATGTCGGCGAAGCCCGCCTGGTACGTCGGCCCGGTGGTCACGCCTGACCGCTTCGTAACGTCCTCGAACTTCCACCCCCCGAGGTTCCGGTACAGCACGCTCTGGTCCCCCGCGTACACGGTGGTGAGGAAGAAGTCCATCTTCCCGTCGTTGTCCACGTCGCCGGCCGCGGCCACGGCGTAACTCTCCTGCCAGCGCAGCCCGACCGTGGCGCTCTTGTCCTCGAAGTCGTACTTCTTCGGCCCCCTGTTGCGCAGGAATTGCGAGCGGTTCTGCCAGGCGGGGGCGTGCGAGAAGTTGGCGACCAGGATGTCGAGGTGGGTGTCGTTGTCGAAGTCGGCGACGCAGCTGCCGATGGTGTGGCCGCAGCATCGGATCGTCGTGCCGTTGCCGTACTTCGTCGCCGGCCCCGGCGTGCCGGCGACGCCCAACTCCATGGCCCGATCTTTCAGAACCGCCTTCCGGTCGAAGAACCACAGGAAGTTCGGGGCGAGGCGGTAGTTCGAGACGTAGATCTCGGGCAAGCCGTCCTCGTTGGAATCGAAGAACGTGACGCCGCGCCCCGGCATGACCTGGTCGCGTTTCGCCTCCCACCACGACTCGAAGCCCTTGTCGCCTCCCTTGTTTCGGAAGAGGAGGTCCGGATACGGGTAGGTGTTGTCCTTCCAATCCTCGTAGTTGGTGACGTACAGATCGACGTTACCGTCGCCGTCGAGGTCGCCGAACGCGGCGGCCAGGGAGCGCTGGTGCTTGTTCTCGGGGACCTTCTTCGTCCAGTCCTCGAAGCGCATCTTGCCGAGGTTCCGGTACAAGGTGCCCTTGCCGCCGCTGAAGTAGATGTCGGGCAAGCCGTCGTTGTCGAAGTCGGCGATCGTGGCCGTGCCGGAGCCGGCGACGCCCGATTCCTTCGTCACATCGATGAATCGCTTGCCGCCGTCGTTCTTGTAGACCTTGCCGTCGCAGACCAGATCGGGGTAGCCGTCGCCGTCGAGGTCGGCGAACGCGGGCGGGCCGCCCCCGATGGGGCCGAATTCCTTGGTCGCGTCGCGGAACCAGGGTTCTTCGGCCTCTTTCGCCACGCAAACGTCGGGCGGGGAAAGCCAGGACCCGCTCAACAAGCCGGCCAGCAAGAGACAGAGGCCGAGGGGACCGAGATATCGTGTCAGCATCGGCAAGTCCTCCAGGGGGTCTAAAACGCGGGATGAAGGGATACACGTCCCTGATGTGATACGCCAGCGGAAGCGGGCCGGCGACGTTTGCGTAAAATGGCAGTTCCAGTCGTCCGTCTTTCTTGGCCGGACACGCATGGAGGGATGCGGCAACTCGCGTTTGCGCGTCGGGCCAAGAAAGACTGGCCAGGGACTTACGAGATGGCCATCCCGCGTCTCGCTCATGGCTAGGTGCTTCCTCGGGCGGATATCTTTCTGCCGCCCCCCTGCGCCCAGTTATGCGGCCAGCCGACGAAGGTCGATGAGCCGGTTGTCGTAGCGCTGGAGCGTGGCCTCGAGTAGTTCCCGGAACGACTGCGCCTTTGCCAGGTTCTTCTTCTTCCGCGACTGGATCTCGTCCCGCGAGCTGCTCCAGCACCTTCGGCCGGAGGCCCGGCAGCGGCTTATCCTCGAACGTCTATAAGCACCCGTCGTCGAGGATCGACGGGTCGCCCTTCTCGATGCCCGCCGCCTCGAAGTCGTCCACGACTCTTCCGTCTCGACGCTGTCGTCCACCAGGTCGCGGACGGCCCGCTCCACGTCCTTCACCGGCTTCTTGCCCGGCAACGCCGTTCTGCCCGTGGATCGGCAACTGGTCAACGACGTGAAACACATTCCGCTCCGGGGCGTCCCAATCGATCGGACTGGATACGTTCCCCCTCGTCGCGAATGATTCGGGGTAGGGCTTGTTCGGTTTGTTCGGCTTGCCTGTAGCGTCGGGGATGCTAGAATCAGCTTTGGACATGGTGACGGCCCCTGACTGGGTGTCACTGTGTTGGGGTCGGCTGTAACAGCAGCCGGCCATCTCTTCACAGGATCGTGAGTGTCAGAACGGGTGTCAAAAATGGTAGGATAGAGACGGGCAATCGGCTTAAGTGAATGATTGACAAGCAGTTGCCGCCTTAGCTCAGCGGTAGAGTACAGCTTTCGGAATGTGCGGCGTTCGGGATCGTCGGGTCAGGTTCGAGTCGATAGAAAGTGGATTACCGCCGCCTTAGCTCAGCGGTAGAGCACGGCTTTCGTAAAGCCGGGGTCCAGGGTTCAAATCCCTGAGGCGGCTTTTTACCCTCGTTCGACGTAATCGGCGTCGAGTGCGGGAGCAACGAATCGTCCGCCGCATCCTCTCACGGATGCGGCGGACGATTTTCGCATTCGTCTCACTTCGCGGTCGGCGGCGGATACGCCTTGTAACTGGCCTCGAGGATGTCCCCGAACTTCTCCGGGGCGGTCGAGAAGGCGGCGACGCGCATCGTCTTCATGACTTCCTTGCCCTGGGGGTGCTTCCCCGCGTTGAGCAGGGCGTCCCGAAAGGCACCGGCCTGCTTCGCGCTGAACTTGCCTTGCCGGTAGGCGATGACGCCGGGCGGGAAGATTTCCGACTGCTGGAGGACGCGCAGGAATTTGGCCCAGAACGGCTTGTCCTTCTGATACCCTTCCCACAGGGAGGCTTCGACGATGGCAGAATCGGCCTTGCCCCGGCGGACCGCGTCGAGCGCGTCCTCGCAATCGACGGGGTGGGTCAGCTTCTTGTAATACTTCTCGAGCGTGGAGTCGGGCGTGATGCAGCGGCGCTCGGCGTAGAGCCGACAGAACGCCCGGTTCTCGCGCGGCAGGGCCAGGGTAGTGCCCTTCAACTCGGCGTGGCTCTCGGCCTTCGATTTTTCGAGGACGATCTGCACGGCGCGGACGTTCTGCGAGGCGTTGAGGCAGACGACGATCGGCTCGAGCTTCGGGAACTTCTTCTTGGCCCACGCGAACTCGTGCCCGTGGAAGACGCCGATCTGGACCGTATCGTCCTCTAACTTCTTGCCCAGCTTCAGAGCGTCGCCCCCCAACACGATGTCACCGCTCATGCCGGTTTCGGATTCCATGTACGCCTTCAACGGTCGCATCGCGACCGAGACGACCGCTGCCGGCAGGCCGCGCGTCAGCGTGCTGACTACGGCGATCTTGACCACCGGGGCGTTCGCCTGGGCCGGGGCCTCCCCGCCGGGGAATAGCAACGCTCCCCCGAGAAGCCCCACGACACACCCCATGAGTACCTTTCTCATTTTCGGACCTCCGTTGATGTCACTCATCCTTGACTTCGGGCACCCCGGATAGATCGGCGCGGAATGCCGCGCCGGTGGCTCGTTCGAGCGTGATGAGGGCGATGAGTTGCTGATAGCGTGCCTCGTTGGCCTGGATCCGAATCTGGGAGTAGACTTGGCCGAACTTGAGCACGTCGTCGAGAGCGACCTTGCTTTCACCGCCGGCTTTGATGGAGTTCTGTAGCCTCGTCGATGCGCCTTCTACCCCCTTGCCCCCGTTCTTATCTTTATTGTCGCCCTTGGCGTCTAGCTCGCCTTTCATGGCCAACTTCAATTTGGCGGCAGCCTGGGTTAGGTAGGCAATCTTGGCGGTAGCTTCCTCGTAGCGGAGGTAGGATTGCTCGACTTCCAGGATGATAAGGGCGCGTGCCTTATCGCTGACCGAGGCGGCCCGGCTAGCGAGAGCTGCTGCGCGGGCCACCCGGTCGCACTTCTTGCCGCTGAGGAATGGGGGCATCTCAGGGCCGCTCACGCCGGGGCGGTATTCCTGATCGTACCGGCCTGCAGGGAGCGGGTTGGCGTGCAAGTCTGCCCCGGAAGCGAAGGTGCGGACGTTGAGTGAGTTGCGCGACGCCTGGGCCTTGACCTCGAGGTCGCAGACCAGGACGTTGATCGAAGCCGCGAGCAAGTCCGGGCGGTTCGCCAGAGCCAGTTCGATGAGTTGGCGACGGTCGAGCGTAGCCTTCACGTCGAGTAGGCGATTGTGCTTCAGGGACAGGGGCACGTCACAGCCGCCGCCGATCGCCTCGCGCAGGGCGCTGAGGGCGCGCCGGCTACCCGTCTCGGCCTCGGTCAGCCTGGAGCGGGCGAAGAACAGAACCCCTTCGAGAAACAGGGCGTCACGTTTCTTGAGGTCCGTATCGACCTTCGAGTCCTCGTTGAAGAGTTCTCGGATGGTCTTACTCAGGGCGACCAGGTTCTGCTCCTTCTCCTTATCGTCAACCGCCTCCCTCGCGATCCTCTCCTGCTCTCGAGCGTAGAGGTGCGAGACATAGGCGAATTGTACCCCGAATACGACGAGCAGTTCTGCCTGACGGACGCCGGCCTCAGCCGCCTGGACGCCGAGGGCGGCCTGTTTGCGGCGGATGGGTAGGTCGGGTTGTAGGAACGTAGGAACTTTGATGTTCTCGACGCTCTGTTGGCCCGCTATCGCCGAAGCCAGGGTCGCCCTCGCCGCCGTGATCGCGGAGTTGTACTTCAGCGCTATCGCACGAAGAGTCTCGAGGTCGTATTTCGGAACCCCGTCCCCTGGCACTTTTTCGGTCGGCATCGCCGACGGGGTAGGACGGGGGAGATGGGGGGTGTCGGCAGCCCGAAGGGGGCCAGAGGCGAGCAGTCCCAGCGCCAGAAGGCCCGGTGCCCAGTGGGGCGAGTGCCGCGATTTCCGCGATGTCTGGCCGCCCATGGGATTCCTCCGAGGAGTTCGCTGAACTCGGCCGGACGTTCGACCGCGATACGATATAACCATCGGCAGACGTGGCGGACGATCTGAGCCATCACGCCCCACGATCCATAACGCGGAATCATCCCATGCCGGATGGCGAAAGTTTGCCGGTCGTATAGAAAGCGACATGCGCCCTCATCCGCCTTCACTGAACACTGAACACTGAACACTGAACACTGAACACAATGCTGCCCTCATCAACCCCCGCCGTGACTCGTGCCGTGGAAGCCGCCCAGCGGCACGCCGCCGCACGCGGCGCGGCCACCACTGAGGCCGCCGACCTCTTGCGGGCTATGCTCGACGAAGAAGACGGCCGGGCTGCCACCCTCGCTCAGGCCGCTGGCCTGGATCTAGCACGTCTCCCGTCACCGCCCCCGGAGGCGGACCACCTGCCACCGCTATCGGATCAGGCCGAGTCCCTGCTCTACACCGCGAGACAGACCGGCTTCGACCTTGCGGGGGAGGGGGTCGTCACGAGCGAGGCGCTGCTCCTGACGCTCCTGCGCGAGGCTCCCGAGGCGTTCGCGGACTTGACCCTTCTGGGGCTTGACGCTGCCCGACTCGAGGCCAGCCTCGTCGGTCGGCAGAGGGCCGCGCCGCCCATCGAAGAGGTGTTCCACCTCGCCGAGACGACCGAGCGCATGGACACCGCGCGGGTTCTCGACGCGAGCGCCAACCGAGCGCGGGAGGCGCTCCGTATCCTCGAGGACTACGCGCGATTCGTCCTGAATGATGCGACCCTGTCCGAACACTGCAAGCGTATGCGGCACGACTTCTCCGAGGCGATGCGCGAACTCGCGCCGCCGGAATTGATCTGGGCGCGGGACACCGTCCATGATGTCGGCACTTCGATCAGCACGCCGGGCGAGTATCGACGCGAGTCGCTGCTCGGCGTGGCCGCCGCCAATCTCAAGCGCCTCCAGGAGGCGCTGCGAAGTGTCGAGGAGTTCGCGAAGATCAGGCACTCGGCCCTGGCCGCGCGCGTCGAGCAGGTGCGCTATCGCGGCTACACCCTGGAACGCGCCTTCCTGCTCGGCGTCGAGGCACGCGATCGCCTGCGCGATGTGCGGCTGTGTGCCCTCCTGAGCGGCGAGAGTTGTGCTGCCGCCCTCGATTGGACGATCGGCGAGGCCGCTGCCGGCGGGGTCGGCATGGTGCAACTCCGCGAGAAGAGGCTTCCCGATCGTGACCTGGTCGCCCGCGCCCGCCAGGTCCGAAAGTGGACGCGCCAGGCGGACATCCTCTTCATCGTCAACGACCGCCCAGACATCGCCCGGCTCGTCGAGGCCGACGGCGTCCACCTCGGCCAGGACGACCTGCCGATCCACGAAGCCCGCCGACTTCTCGGCGCGGACGCCCTCATCGGCGTCAGCACCCACGATCTAGAGCAGCTCCGCCGGGCCGTCCTCGACGGCGCGAGCTACGTCGGCGTCGGCCCCGTGTTCGCATCGAAGACGAAGACCTTCGGGGCACTCGCCGGCCTCGATTTCTTGCGCGCATCGATGGCCGAGACGACTCTGCCCGCCTTCGCGATCGGCGGCATCGATGCGACGACGATCGACGCCGTGGTCGGTGCCGGGGCGCGACGGGTGGCCGTCGGCCACGCCATCGCGGCAGCCGCCGACCCGCGCCGGGCGGCGAGGTTGCTGGCGGAGGCGTTGGTGGTGGACGTGGGAACGTAGAGAATAGTTGGACAGTCCTATACACCCACACCGAGCCGCCCATCCCTGATCAGTAGTTTCAAAGATCACGGGGAGAGGTGAAGCCTGTGAACGGCTGACCCCACCCCCCAACCCCCTCCCCTAAAGGGGAGGGGGAGCAAGACCGGCCAGAGGGAGACTTCACGCCTTCAGACATTCCTCCGGCTCCCCCTCCCCTTTACAACGTATTGCAAGGATGACGTAAGTCCTTATCCCTCTTGGCTCTTCCAGACCGAACCCCTTGCAGCGCCGGAACTTCGGTTCTGGCAGCCATATTTCGGCGATAAAGGGTTGCACGACAATCGCTTACGTCATCCTTGCAATACGTTGTTTAGGGGAGGGG
>JANXSH010000498.1 GCA_025356615.1 Planctomycetia bacterium
GACTGCATCTTATCGGGGAGGGAGCCGGCGGGGTGGGCGGCGAGTCGGTCGGCCACGCGGACCAGGCGTTTGGTGCGACGGATGTCGCCCAAGTCCGCCTGGCCGAAATGGGTCTGGCCGAAGTTCGTCAAGGTGGCATCCATCCCTCATCCCCCGTGTCCCGAACTCCCGACTATCCATAGACGAGAGTAGTCTAGGCGAACGAGGAAGTTGTGCCTAAAGATAAGGTTGCAACCGGTGGGCTTCGCTCCCTCGTTTTATAACCCCTTGTCACATGCCCCCCCCAGCCATAAGCCACATGCAATCGTTCTTGCTTCGCGAATGTCGGGGGCGTCCATGCGTGCGGTGTTGCAGCGTGTCCGTCGGGCGCGTGTCCTCGTCGAAGGCGACGTGATCGGGGCCATCGAGGGCGGGCTGCTCGTCCTGCTCGGGGTGGCACCCGCCGACTCGGTCGATCAGGTTCGCTGGATGGCGGACAAGGCCGTCGGAATGCGCATCTTCGCCGACGAGGACGGCAAGATGAATCGCGATGTGCGGGAGGCGGGAGGCGGGATCCTGGTGGTGAGCCAGTTCACGCTGTTCGGCGACTGCAAGAAGGGCCGACGCCCGAGCTTCGTGGGTGCGGCGACTCCCGAGGTCGCCATCCCTCTCTACGAGGCGTTCGTCACGGCGATCCGGGCGCACGGCGTGAGGGCCGAGACGGGCCGATTCGGTGCCGATATGCAAGTGGAGTTAGTAAACGACGGCCCGGTGACGTTGATCCTCGACTCTCCCTGAGCATGCCCCGTAGACGTACCTTCCTGACGGAGAGCCTTTTCCATGTCGAATCAGTTGTTCGCCCGCAAGAACCTCAAAGCCTTGCTCGCCGAGGCCGAGGGCGATAACCGCCTCAAGCGCGTCCTGGGTCCGGTGACGCTGACCTCGCTCGGCGTCGGCGCGATCATTGGCGCGGGCATCTTCGTCGCCACGGGGGCGGCGGCGTCCGAGACGGCGGGGCCGGCCCTCATGCTCTCCTACGTCATCGCGGGGATGACGTGCATCTTCGCCGCGATGTGCTACGCCGAGTTCGCGTCGATGGCCCCAGTGGCAGGAAGCGCTTACACCTACGCCTACTGCACCATGGGCGAGCTGTTCGCCTGGATCATCGGCTGGGATCTCGTGCTGGAGTACGCCGTCGGCGCGGCGACGGTGGCGAACGGCTGGTCGGGCTATTTCCAAACCGTACTCGGCAAGTTCGGCATCATCGTGCCGATGGCCTTGTGCGCCGCCCCGATGACCTACGACGAGGGGGCTTTTCGTTCCCACGTCTTCGCCGAGTATCGCACGACTGTGAAGGACAAGGACGGCACGACCGTAAAGGACAAGGACGGCAAGGAAGTCATGAAGACCGTCCGAGCGACCCACAAGCTCATCGAGTCGAAGGACGCCGCAGGCAAAGGGACCGGCGAGCGGACGCTCAAATGGGTGGACGCCTCGAACACCAAGAATATCCTCGGGGATGTCGGCGACAAGGGGGTCGAGAAGCAATTCGACACGGTCCAGCAGGCGATGGTCAACCTGCCCGCTATCCTCATCGTCCTGATCGTCACGGCGGTCCTCATCAAGGGAATCAGCGAGTCGGCCCGGTTCAACGCCTTGATGGTCTTCATCAAAGTCACCGCCGTCCTCTTCGTCATCCTCGTCGGTGCGTTCTACATCAACCCCGAGAATTGGGTGCCGTTTGCCCCGTGGGGCTATGGCGGTTTCAGCTTCTTCGGCATCGAGACTCTGACCTTCGGGGACATGAATGCGAGCGGCAAACCGCGTGGCGTCCTGGCTGGGGCAGCCATCATCTTCTTCGCGTACATTGGCTTCGACAGCGTCAGCACCCACGCCGAGGAGGCCAAGAACCCCAGGCGCGACGTGCCGATCGGCATCATCGCCTCGCTCGTCATCTGCACGATCCTCTACATCGCCGTCGTCGCGGTCCTCACCGGCATGGTCAAGTACTTCGATATCGACAAGGACGCCGGCGTCAGCTCCGCGTTCGAGAAGATCGACCTCAAATGGGCCGAGTTCATCATCGCCGCCGCCGGTGTCGCGGGCATCACGTCCGTGCTGCTCGTCTTGATGCTGTCCGGCCCGCGAGTGTTCCTCGCGATGGCCCGCGACGGGCTTGTTCCCAAGGCATTCTTCGCCGATGTCCACCCGAAATTCCAGACGCCCTGGAAGAGTACGATCGCCATCGGCATCTTCGTCATGATTATGGCCGGCTTACTGCCCATCGACGCGCTGTTGCACCTGACCAACATCGGCACCCTGTTCGCCTTCGCCATCGTCTGCGGTGCCGTCCTCATCATGCGCAAGACCAACCCGAACGCCGAGCGCCCGTTCCGTTGCCCGCTGGTGCCCGTGGTGCCGGTCCTGGGTATCCTCTTGTGCCTCATGCTGATGATGTCGCTGCCCGCCGACAACTGGTTTCGCCTGATCGGCTGGCTCGGGCTGGGCCTCGTCATCTACTTCTGCTACGGCAAGTCCCACAGCACGCTCGGCAAGGAACTCGCCGCCTCGACCTCCCACGGCGCGAAGTAAGGGACACCCATGAGCAGTCCTCCCGCCGCGCCGGGCTTCCTCCAGAAGCTCGGCCTCTTCGACGCCACCATGCTCATCATCGGCACGATGATAGGCTCGGGCATCTTCGTGACCACGGTCTCCATTTCCAAGGATGTCGGCTCGACGGGCTGGCTCCTCCTGGTCTGGGGACTGACCGGGGTCATGACGATCATCGGCGCGCTGAGCTACGCCGAACTCGCCGCCATGATGCCCAAGGCGGGCGGGCAATACGTCTACCTCCGCGAAGCCTATAGCCCTCTCTGGGGATTCCTCTACGGCTGGTCGTGCTTCCTCGTCATCCAGACCGGCTCCATCGCCGCCGTCGCCGTCGTCTTCGCGAAGTACCTCGGCCTGCTCGTGCCCGAACTCGGCACCGACCCCGACAACGAGAGGAACATCCTCTTCCAAATCAAGGATGTCAACTTCTCGCTTACGCTCCCCTTGATGTCCGAGCCGTTCTTCGAGATGAAGAACTTCGTCATCACCACGGGGCAACTCGTGGCCGTCGGCGTCATCGCACTACTGACCGCGCTGAACTGCCGAGGCGTGCAGGAAGGCAAGATCGTCCAGAACACCTTCACCGTCGCGAAGACCCTGGCTCTGGCGCTACTCATCGTCGTCGGCCTGATGATCGTTCGTAGTCCCGCCGCGTGGTCGGGCAACACGGCGGACTTGTGGGGGGGCATGAGTGAGACGCCGCGCTACGCCGAGGTGACGAAGACCGTCGGCGGGGCCGGACTGCTCGCGGCGCTCATGGTCGCGGGCGGGGCGATGGTCGGCTCCCTGTTCTCCGCCGACGCCTGGAACAACGTCACCTTCACTGCGGGCGAGATCCGTAACCCTAAGCGGAACTTGCCTCTGAGCCTCGCTCTGGGCACTTCGATCGTCATCGTCCTCTACTTGCTCGCCAACGTCGCCTACGTTTCGACCCTCCCGCTACACGGCGACGCGGCCCTCGACCAACAGGCCCGCGCCTTGGAGAAGGAGGCCGCCGCGCTGGAAGACGCCAAGGACGCCGCCGGGGCCAAGAAGGTCAACGACCGGCGAAAAGCGATCCTCAACGAGGCCACGACCTACGAGCGGGGGATCACCTACGCCAAGGAGGAGCGCGTCGGCACGGCGGTCCTCGAACTCTGGTCGCCGCGCTTCGGCGCACCGCTGATGGCGATCGCGATCATGATCTCCACCTTCGGTTGCGTCAACGGCATGGTCCTGATGGGGGGCCGGCTCTACTACGCGATGGCCCAGGATCGGCTCTTCTTCCGCGCGGTCGGCTCGCTCAACGGGCGTGGAGTCCCCGCAGTGGGCCTCGTCCTCCAGGGGGTGTGGTCGGTCCTGCTCGTCTTCTCGGGCACTTACGATGACTTGCTCGATTTCGTCATCTTCGCCGTGCTGGTCTTCTACACGCTGACGGTGACGGGGCTGTTCATCCTGCGCCGGTCACGCCCCGACGCCGAGCGCCCCTACAAGGCCATCGGCTATCCTGTGCTGCCCGCGCTCTATGTCGTGCTGTGCGCGGTCATTATGCTCAACCTCCTGGTGGTCAAGCCGAAGTACACCTGGCCCGGCCTGCTCATCGTGTTGACGGGAATCCCGGTCTATTTCCTCTGGCGTCCGAGGACGAACCGCTCGACGGTCTGAAATCTCATGCGCATCACCCGCGTCGATAGCCGAATCCTCCACGTCCCCATGTCGCGCCCGCGCGCCTCCTCGATGGAGGCCGCCGCCGGTCGGCTCAACCACGTCGTCGCGCTCGTCGTCCAGGTGCATACCGATGACGGCCTCGTCGGCCTGGGATTCGCTTATGCGCTACAATCCTCCGGCCGCGCCTTGCTCGCGGTGGCGGAAGACGACCTGACGCCGCTCGTCATGGGCGAGAATCCACTCGACCACGAGCGCGTCGCCTCCAAGGTCTACTGGCGCATGCAGACCGTCGGGCGGCGCGGCCTGGTCGCGCAGGCGTATTCGGCCTTCGACGTGGCCCTGTGGGATCTCAAGGGCAAGGCGGCGAATCTGCCGATCCACAAGCTCCTGGGCGGCGCGCGCGACAGCGCCGAGGCGTATGGCTCCGACTCCGCCTGGCTGTGGATGAGCGTCGATGAGGTACTCCAGGCGTCGCGGGTCTACGTCGATCAGGGCATGGGCCTCAAGATCAAGATCGGCGCGAACCCCGACGAGGACGGCGACCGCGTCGGCCGGATCGCCGAGGAACTCGGCGAGGACGCATGGCTCGCCGTGGACGCCAACGAGCGCTACGACTACGAGACGGCCCTCCGCATGGCCCGCTACTTCGAGCAGGAGGTCGGCAACGTCGCCTGGTTCGAGGAGCCGCTCTCCTGCGAGGACCTCGAGGGCCACGCCCGACTCGCGGCCAAGCTCGATCTCCCGATCGCCGGCGGCGAGATGCTGTTCGGCATCGACGAGTTCCGCCGCTACGTCGAACGCGGCGCGCTCGCCGTCGTCCAGCCCGACATCACACGGCTGGGCGGCATCACGCCGACGCTCGAGGTCATCGCCCTGGCGAAGCAACACGGCTTGCCGGTGTCGCCGCACCTGTTGCCGGAGTTGAGCGTACAACTCGCCTGCGGCCTGCCGGCGGTGGGGAAGGTCGAATACATGCCGTGGCTGTACCCGCTGTTCGAGGCACCGCCGCGCCTGGAGCATGGGAGATTGATCCCGCCTACGGGGCCGGGCCACGGGCTGACGCTGGACGAGGGGGCGGTGAAGAAGTTCGCGGCGAGGTGAGTCGGCACTCGACCCCTTGTCATTCTCCGCGCCATCTCTAGATCACGCCTATCCGCGCTTCGATCGGGGCACCCCGTCGGCGGGGATCTATTTCCTTTTTCGAGAGAGTCACTCATGCGAGCGCGAATCGCGATCGGGTCCGGGTTGTTCCTCGTCCTGTTGATCGCCCCCGGCGAGCTCGCCCAGGGCCAGGAGAAGCCGTCCCCCGAGCCGGAGGAAAGCTACGGCACGCCCAAGGCGGTCTTCGACGTGGCCTTCAAGGCGATGAAGAAGAGGGACTTCAAGACGTTCGCGCGCTGCCTGACGGCGGAGTCGCAAGACCGCATGACGGCGCAAATGGTCGACATGCGCGAGACGTTCAAGACGCTGGCGGCGGGCGGCGGTGATGCCAAGATCAAGGACATGGTGGCGGACCTCGACAAGGCGCTCGCCAAGCACGGCCTGACGAAAGAGGTGCTGGAGAAATACAAGCCGTCGAAAGACCCGAAGGAGTCGGAGAAGGCCACGAAAGCACTCGCGGCCATCGTGAAGGATAAGCCCGCCCTCATGAACGATGTCATGACCGTCATACTGAAGATGTCCGGCGAGAAGGGGCAACCGGACAGTTTCGAGTTGAAGGACATAAAGGTCACCGGCGACAAGGCCCGAGGCACGGTCGTCTCGAAGCGGGAGGGCAAAGATTCGAGCGAGCCGATCGACTTCATCAAAGTCGGCGGCAGTTGGCACATCGTCCTGCCGGATGAAAAGCGAGGGGGGAAGGGGGTCGACCCGAAGGGTCCGCCGCCCCCGATCGAGAAGGAGTGATCGCGCCCGCCGGAGCGCGGGCCGACGCTCGACGAAGGGGGCGGTGAAGAAGTTCAGCGCGGGGTAGGCCGACTCTACTTCCGCTCCTCCGCGACGACGAACGCCGCCCAGAGTTGGTCGAGCGTCTGCTTCGTGCGCGTCTCGAACAGCGCGTCCTTGTACTCCCCCTCGCGCAGCGCCTCGTTGAGTTTGCGGACGAGATCCTTGTCATACGTCTTCTCGACCCAACCGAGGAACTTGGCCGAGGTGCGGTAGCTGTCGCGGTAGCTCGCCTTCTTCGTGTCGATCCTGATGCGGGTCTTCGGCTCGTAGTGCAGGAACCGTATGTAGTCCGCGATCCCCTCGACGAGCCACGACGGCCCTCCCCGGCGGTACGACTGCACGACGTGCGTCAGCTCGTGGACGACCATCCCCAAATCCTCGGGGTGTTTCTCGATCCACTTCGACGCGATCGTGATCGTCCTCCCCGATGCGAAGGCGACGCCCTTCATGTCCTTTTTGAAGACGATCTTCACCTCGGTCGGCGGGGTGAATCCGTCGCTCTTCAGCAGGTCCGAAACTTTGGGGTGCCACAACTCCACGAGGGCTTTCGCCTTCTTCCCCCATGCGGCGGCTTCGGGGACTTCCGAAGTGTCCACGACGACCTTGACGACGGGTTTGGCCTTGTCGTCGCAGACGGCCCGGTCGGACGCGATGAATAGAAGGACGATCGTGAACGAACAGGCGGAAGAGCGCGGAGACATGGGAAAACCTCGGATGGGTGAAAGGTAGGATACGGCTCGACCGGACTTGCAACCCATCGACCGCGTCAAGAGAATATCTCCTGACCGATCGTCGTTGTATAGGAAGCGCTCGACCACGACTCCCCTCCTCGAACTCTGGGCCGACCTCTCGCGCGTTCGATCCCTACAGTTCGTCGCCCGGCGCGGGAGTGCGACCGGATGGAAGGGTATCGAGTACGATTATTTCCATGCACCGGCCAACGAGCCGCCCCGCCCCTGATCGAGAAGAAGTGATCGCTTTCACTAGTATTTCGGGAGACCTGACCCATGCGACTCCTCACCCTGACGGCCGTCCTCCTCGTCACGCACGCCTCGGCCCAGGACAGGGCCGAGGTCATCTACGCCTCGCCCAAGGCGGTGTTCGACGCGGCGGTGAAGGCCGAGAAGATGGGCGACTACAAGACCTTCGTGAGCCTCTACGACACCCGGTCGAGGAACCTCACCACGGGCAAACTGGTCGCGACCGGCGCGATGTTCAAGCACTACATCCACTCGAAAGAGGGGGCGAAGTTCGAGGCCAAGGCTCCCGAACTCGACAAGCTGCTTACGAAGTACGGCATCGGGCGCGAGGCGATCGCGAAGGCCGCTCCGGGCGGTAAGCCGGGCAAGTTGCCCAACGAGAAGACGCTCATCGAACTGGGCAAGCTCGTCAAGGATCAGGGTGGCTTCGCCCAGGAGATCGTGCCCTTCATGGAAAGCCTCGGCCTCACCAAGAAAGACGATTCGGGCGGCGAACTGAAAGACCTGGAGATCAAGGGCGACAAAGCGACCGGCGTGAAGCTCAAGAAGGTGGACGGCAAGGAGGTCCGCGAGCCGATCGAGTTCGTCAAAGTGGGCCGATCGTGGCGGCTGGTCGCCGAGAAGACGGGCAAGACGGCCAAGGACAAGAAGTGACCGCGTCGCGTTGATCCTCGCCCGGTCTGTCCCTATATCAACCCGACTCGCCTGGGTGCGGGTCGGGGTGTCCCTCGACGACCGGGCGACGACACGAACGAGACACGACGATGCGACCTCGCGTCACGATGCTGACTACACTCCTGCTGGTGGGCGCGGCCTGCTGGACCCACGCCCCGGCCCAGGACGCCGAACCGACTACCGGCTATGCGAGTCCCAAGGCGGTCTTCGAAGCCGCCACCAAGGCGTCGAAGAAGAAGGACTTCAAGGCGTTCACGGCGTGCCTGACGCCTGAATCTCAGGGTAAACTCGCGGGCCAACTCGCCGGGCTTAGCGTGATGTTCAAGGCGTTCTCTGCCTTGGACAAGGAAGGCAAGATGAAGGACAAGATCGCCGACCTCGACAAGATCATGGACAAGCACGGCCTGACGAAAGAGGCGATGGCGAAGCTGAAGCCGACCAAGGATCCCAAGGAGATCGAGAAGAACAACAAGGCGATCACGACGATCGTCAAGGACAAGCCCGCCTTCGTGGGGGACGTGATGAAGTGGCTCGAGGCCGCCAACCCCGGCAATTCCAAGGGCGGGCCGCTGGACGAGGCCACGCTGAAGGATCTCAAAATCGACGGCGACAAGGCGACGGGTAAGGTCGTTACCAAGACCGGCGACAAGGTGAAGGAAGAGCCGATGGAGTTCGCCAAGGTAGGCGGCGGGTGGCGCATCGTCCTGCCGGAGCCGAAGGCGAAGGACGCGAAGTAAGCGCGTCAAGGAAAGAGGCAAGTCAGTGAGAGGCTGACCCCACCCCCCAACCCCCTCCCCTAAAGGGGAGGGGGAGCCAGACTGGGTCAACTCCGGTTCCCCCTTCCTTTTAGGGAAGGGGGTTAGGGGGTTAGGTCGGACCTGCGTCCTCTCTGTACCCCGAGGCCCACCGATGAGCAAGACCTGGGGCGGACGATTCGAGGGCGACACCGACCGGCGCGTCGAGCAGTTCACCGAATCGATTTCCTACGACCGCCGCCTGTATCGGCACGATATCGTCGCCAGCCAGGCCCACGCACGCATGCTCGCC
>JANXSH010000522.1 GCA_025356615.1 Planctomycetia bacterium
GTCGAGCGAAGCGAGGCCCACCACCAGCCACCGGTTTCATGGACAGGGGTGCTGTCGGTGAAGCGCGGGTGGGCCTCGCTTCACTCGACCCACCCTACAATTTCTCTTCCTTGACATTACCCGAATTTCGTGCGAGCATCAACGCCATGAAGCGCATGGGGATGAAGAAGTTTGGGCGCATCGTCGCCTTCGTCATGGAAACGCTGCCGGAGGCGTTCCGCGAACACCTCGACAACGTCGTCGTCGATGTGGAGCCTGAGCCGAGCGTCGAGGACTTGCTGGACGCGGGGCTGACCGAGGAGGAGATCGACGACGGCGAGACGATCTTCGGCCTGTTCGCCCCGATGGACCTGCCCCCCTGGGCCGGCGACTTCGTCGATCTCGAGTCCGTGATGCAGCGGCTCATCATCTACAAGCGCCCGCTGGAGGACGAATTCCCCGACCCGAAGCAGTTCCTCATCGAGGTTCGCAAGACGGTGATCCACGAGTTGGCGCACCACTTCCACTGGACCGACCGCGACCTGGAGCGATTCGACGACAACCCGGACCCGTTCGAGGATGGATTGATGGATCGATTCCTGGAAGAGGACGCATGAAAGCCTCCGAACGAGTGTTTTGGGTCGTCGCAGGACTCTTGCCATTAGCGTGGGTTATTTGCGTCTGGATGATCGTGCGGAGCAGCCCGTCGATTCCGCCGATTCCACCGCCCGACTACCCTCCTGCCAATTGGGATCGATTGTGCGTCGGGATGACCCAGGCGGAAGTCGCCTCCTTGGTGGGGAAGCCGTCCGAGAGGAGGCCGGCTCCGAGGACTCGAGGCTCGCCTACCGCCGGACCCTTGTCGCTCCTCGAGCTGATTCTCGTACTCATTTTCAAAATATGGTTTTTCGGGATAGACGGGGTCTGCGCGATGAGTTGCGAACGGTGGGAATATGACGGCGGGCCGAAGGTGACTCCGCGACCCTTTATCCAGTTCGGCCCGCTCCCCGAGGCATTCGTGGTCTATTTCGCGAACGACGAGGCGGTCTGGTTCCGCCGGCCGACGGCGGGACCGCTGGCCGAGGGTAGGTGAAGCCTTCGATACGAGGGTCGTGACGGGAGGGGCGATCAATCGAGGCGTGGAACCTCTCGATGCCAAACAGTCCCTCCGACCGTCATAACCCGCCCCGTTGCCTCGCATCCGGCGCGATCCTTTCGACCGACGTTTGCACCTCCCCCGCCAGAGCCGCTACAATCATCCTCGTGTCCGCATCGGAATTGCAGGAGAACATCGATGGCGATCGAAAGGCCGAGGCGCAAGGCGGGGAAGAAGGAGCAACCCAAGGTCTCGCGCACGCGCAAGCCTCCCGAGATGAGCCTCGACGAGTGGCAAGTCCACCTCCGCCGGCAGTTCGTCGCGGAGCAGAAATTCCGCATCGTCCGGCTCGGCGAACATCCTGTTTTCTCCGACTACGACGTGACCAATCCGCAGAGCGGTAATACCTACAAGGTCCGTGTGCGCGGCGCGGGGGTCGGCGACAACGCCTGCTCCTGTCCCGACTTCGCCACCAACACGCTCGGCACCTGCAAGCACATCGAGTTCGCCCTCGCCAAGCTCCGGCGCAAGAGCGTCAATCGGCGTCAATTGCGCGAGGGCTTCCAGCCGCCGCACAGCGAAATCTTCTTGCAATACGGCTCACGCCGTGAAGTGCGGTTCCGGCCCGGCAGCGAGTGCCCCGTCGAGTTGGCCCGCCTCGCGGAGGGCACCTTCGATGAGACGGGCGTCTTGCGGCCCGAGGGAATCGCCCATTTCGAGACGTTTTTCCAGCAGGCCGGGGAGGTCGAGCCGGACCTCGATTGCGGCGACGATGTCCTCGCCTACATCGCCGAACTGCGCGACGCGCAGCGGCGCAAGGAGATCGTCACCAAGGCGTTCCCGCGCGGCATCCGCAGCGCGGCGTTCAAGGATCTCGTCAAGGCGACCCTCTACGACTACCAGCGCGAGGGTGCCCTGTTCGCCGCCCGCGCCGGGCGCTGCCTCATCGGCGACGAGATGGGTCTCGGCAAGACGATCCAGGCGCTCGCCGCCGCCGAGATCATGGCCAAGCTCTTCGGCGTCGAGCGCGTCCTGATCGTCTGCCCGACCTCGCTCAAACACCAGTGGGAGCGCGAGATCGAGCGGTTCACCGACCGGTCGGCGCACGTCATCACGGGCTTCGTGTCCGCCCGGCGCGAGCAATTCGCCGAGTCGAAGCACTTCTTCGAGATCATGAATTACGACACGGTCTACCGCGACCTCGACGCGATCAACGCCTGGTCGCCGGACCTCGTCATCCTCGACGAGGCCCAGCGTATCAAGAACTGGACGACGCGCACCGCGCGCAGCGTCAAGAAGATCAACTCGCCCTACGCCATCGTCCTGACCGGGACGCCGCTCGAGAACCGCCTCGAGGAACTCATCTCGATCGTGCAGTTCGTGGACCTCTACCGACTGGGGCCGACCTTCCGCCTCCTCGCCGCGCACCAGATCCTCGACGACGTGGGGAAAGTGGTCGGCTACAAGGAACTCGACAAGCTCGGCCAGACGCTCGGGCCGATCCTCCTGCGCCGACAGAAGAGTCAGGTTCTCGACCAATTGCCGGGTCGAATCGACACGAACATCTTCGTCCCGATGACGCCCGAACAGCGCGAGATCCACGACGAGCAAAAAGAGATCGTGGCCAAAATCGTCATCAAGTGGCGGCGCTACGGCTTCCTCACCGAGGCCGACCAGCGCCGGTTGATGTGCGCCTTGCAGACGATGCGTATGGTGTGCGACAGCACCTACCTCGTCGAATCGGCGCGGGAGTTCGGCACCAAGGCCGACGAGGCATCGACCCTCATCGCCGAGATGCTCGAGAAGCCGGGCGCGAAGGTCGTCGTCTTCAGCGCGTGGCTGAAGATGCACGAACTTCTCATCCGCCGGCTGAAGGAGCGCGACATCGGGCACGTCTTCTTCCACGGCGGCGTACCGGGGCCGAAACGCAAGGAACTCGTCGAGCGGTTCCGCGAGGATTCGGCGTGCCGGGTGTTCCTCTCCACCGACGCGGGCGGCGTCGGGCTGAACCTGCAACACGCGAGTGTCGTCTTCAACATGGACCTGCCCTGGAACCCCGCCGTCCTCGAGCAGCGCATCGGGCGCGTGCATCGCCTCGGGCAGAAGCAGCCCGTGCAGGTGGGGAACTTCATCGCGCGGGGCGGCATCGAGGAGGGCATGCTCGGGCTGCTGAGTTTCAAGACCTCGCTCTTCAAGGGCATCCTCGACGGCGGCGACAAAGAGGTCTTCCTCGGCGGCAGCCGGCTCAAACGCTTCATGGAATCCGTCGATGCGGCGACGACGGCCATCCCCGACGTGTCTGCGGAGAAGGACGATCCGCCCGAGGAGCCTGCACCTCGCGCGCCGGAACCCGCACCCGCACCGCCCGTAGCCGCGAAGCCGGAGGCTGAAAGGCCTTCCACGCTGCCGACGATCGTCCCGGCT
>JANXSH010000535.1 GCA_025356615.1 Planctomycetia bacterium
CGATTTGGACGCATTCACTCTGGACGGTATTGGGGCTAATGTAGGCGGGAGAGTCGAGAGGCACGATACGAAACTCGTCTTCAGCCCCGTTTACGGGGCTTTGGTTCTTAGCCCGGTCCTTTAGGGCCGGGTGGGGGAGATCCACCCATGAGTGCCTCAACTTCTCGAAACACTTCGATACCCACACTGATCCTCGCGCTCATCACCGTCCTCGCCGTCTCGCAACCCCTCCACGCGACGAACGTCGATCTCTTCTATCCCGTGGCAGACTTCACCCTGAAGGATCTGACCGGGCAACCGATCAGCAAGGCCGACCTCTACGGCAAGGTGTGGATCGCCTCGTTCGTCCTCGTCCGCTGTCCCGACGGGAAATGTCCTCGAGTCACTCAGACGATGCAGAAACTTCAGAATGAGTTGAAGGCTCGCGAAGATGTCTTGCTCGTCACATTCACCATCGATCCTGATCGGGATGCGCCTGGCGAATTGAAGACCTACGCCGATGGCCATGAGGCGGACCCCGAGAAATGGCTCTTCCTCACCGGTAGCGAGGATACCATCGATCAGTTGATGCGATCGGTCTATCTCCGGGCAGGGGAGGGGGCCAGGGCGGCGAAGGACCATGCCCTGCGGCTCGTCGTCGTGGACAAACAAGGCAAGATGCGCGGCTCCTACATCGGCCTGAAGCCGACCACGGGAGACAGTGGAGCCGACGACGAATTGTTCGACAACGAAATGAAACGCCTGCGCCAGAAGGTGAACTCCCTGGCTTCGCCCGCGATCCTGCCGGCCTTTAATGCGACGCTCAACGCGCTGAGCGGTTGCCTCCTCGTCCTGGGCTACCTCAGCGTCCGCCGGCGCTGGCTCCGCATCCATGCCGCGTTCATGCTCTCCGCGCTCGCCGTCTCGACGGTGTTCCTGGCGTCGTACCTCTACTTCCACCTGGTCATCAAGCGTGGCGTAGAAACTCGCTTCGCGGATCAAGCACCGGATGCCGCCGCCTGGGTCGGATACTTATACTATACGATTCTCATCTCACACATCATTCTCGCGATACCGACTGTGCCCTTGGCGCTAGGCAGCGCCTATCTCGGCCTACGCGGTCGAATCCTCGGCCACATACGCCTCGTGAAGTGGACGTTTCCGATCTGGCTCTACGTCTCTATCACTGGGGTCGTCGTCTACTGGATGCTGTATCGTCTCTAGCCTGGGCTGTCAGCGCGTAGTAGAATGTAGGAGAAGGAGAACAGGTATGTTTCGACGGTCAGTCACCCTGCTATTCGTACTCTGCTTCGCTCTGGTCGTGCCGAGTCGCTCCTTGATGGCATGTCCGTCGTGAAGTGAAGCCATCCCGAATTCCTCCGGTCTGGGGGATGAGGACCAGGTGCGGCTCTCGCGCGCCTACAACAGCAGTATCTACCTCATGGTCGGCGTGCCCTATCTCTTGTTGGGGACGATCGGCTTCATGGTCTACCGTCATCTTCGCATCCGCGCGGCCCATGAGTCCGCATCGGTCAGGGAAGCGGAACCCCTTTGAAGACAAAGCGAACGGGGACTTCGATGAGCCGCTCGGGGGCCGAGTAGCGGACCCGCCAATCCTTCGGGTCTCCTCGCAGCTTGTCCGTAAAGTGGTAACTCACCTGCGCTCGCCGTGAGGATACCGCCTCCACGACGTAGCTCGTGGGCAGCAGCGTTCGCTTGCCGTTCGCTGAGACCAACTTCATTTCATTCTGAACGACGAGACTCCCGGCCTGAAAGCTCTCGAGAGCCTTCGTCCCAGCCGGATACTCCATTCCCACCCGAAGCGTCCAGCGATCGCGAGCCAGGAGTACCCTCTCGAGTCGGCATTTCACAGCGGGTTGTCCCAGTTCCAGTTGTCGAACCGCCCCATCCGGCAACGCCGCTTGCAAAGCAAGAAGGTCTGCGGCGAAGTGAAAGTCGAGGAATTTACTGGGCGCAATGACGCTCAACGTCCCCTCGATAGACGGGATCGTCGCGTCGGCTCGGGGGAACCGAGGTAGCGTCACGTCTGTCGTAAAACTAGTCCGACCTTCGACGGCGGTGAGGCCGGCGGTCTCCTCGAATAACTCGACGGGGGCGTTGCGAATATCGCGGATTTTCAGTTGGCGAAACTTCCCCTCGACGAACAAGGGTCGGACCTGCGGGAGCCAGACGAGTTCGAGCGTACAGATGCACTGTGATCGATCGGACTCGAGGTCCGCACTGGATGCGACTCGGACGACGCGGACGCGGAAGTTCCCATCATAACTGACGGGAGCTTCTCGATCGGCAGGAGTCAATCGGACGAGCCGAAGCGTGCCGTCCCGAGGCGACGGGATAAGTTTTGCTCGCGCTCCTTTGGCGATGGCATCAGCCGCTTGCCAAAATGGGACGCTGTCCAGTTTCAACGAGGGGACGACCCGCGGCTCCCCGATCTCATCCAGTATCACAACCCCAGTTTGCTCACGGAGGCTTTTCAAGAGCTTGGCGACAGGGGCATTCTTCGAATCGATTGATACGGGCCTCCAGGGCAGCGGCTTGGCATCAGGCTCCGCCGCGAATAGGTGAGCCGAGCCAATCAGGAACACAAAGAAGCAGAAGCGAGAACGCATGATAGGACTCACGACAACGCAGGATGAGGATGATTCATCCGATATGATACGGGAAAGTGTGGACTATAAAACGAAGAACCCCTCGTGAAATGAATCACGAGGGGTTCGATGGACCCGGCAATAACCTACTCTCGCCCTCGACGGACTACCATCGGCCCTGGATGCTTAACGGCCGTGTTCGGAATGGGAACGGGTGTGACCATCCA
>JANXSH010000560.1 GCA_025356615.1 Planctomycetia bacterium
TTGACTGCTTCGACCTTGAACTCGTTGGTGTAGGTGCGTCGCTTTCTTGCCATGATGGACCTCCTGAGTAGAGTTTACACTCTTAACTGGGTGTCCACCAAACCTGGGGAGGTTCAGACTAAACACCTACGACTGCAACCATCTTCTTGCCACAACCCTACGAGATGTTAAGGAACAATTGGTCATCGTCTCAGCCTTTCTGTCGGTCGGCGTCGTGAACGATGATTTCCTCAAGAAGCTTGAAGCGGCTCTCGCTCGGGGGGTGAAAGTCTGGATCGCATACGGCATGGGCAATCAGGGTGGAGGAGACCGGGACCGAGAGCGTTCACCGGACTGGACCCAGGCCAAGTCTGGTCTAGAACGACTTCGGAAGAAGTATCAGGACATCTTTCAACTTAAAGATATGGGTAACACTCATGAGAAGATTCTTCTTTGCGACAACGACTATGTTGTTTCAGGAAGTTTCAACTGGCTCTCGTTCCGAGGTGACAAGGGACGCCGAATCCGCTACGAAGACGCGCTCCAGGTCAGTGAGCCTGCTATTATTGACCACTACTTCACGGAAATCACCAAGCGTTTTGGGAAAACATGAGTAGGGTGGCGATCGACATGACGCTGACTTCGCCGGCGTGCCCCGTCGCCGGTTCGCTGGTCGGCGAGGTGCAGCGCAAGGTCGCGGCGCTGCCGCAGGTCAAGTCGGCGAAAGTCGATCTGGTGTGGGATCCGCCGTGGGACAAGAGCCGCATGTCCGAAGAGGTGGCGCTGGAGTTGGGGCTGATGTGAAAGGGTCCGTAGGCGTCACCGATCGACCCTCGGCGTCTTACGCCCGTCCGTCAGCCAACTCCACAGCAGCCGCACGGGGTGGATTCGCATCGGCCCGTAGCGAAACGGCCAACCTGGCCGAGTCTCCGGGCCGATCCGCGCCACCGTGCGGCCGCGGACTCGGAACTCCACCTCGATGGTCGCGGCGCGAAACACGGTTTGGAGCTGACCGAGTCGAGCCTGTCGTTCGCGCGGCGAGGCGAACAGGCGGCTCAGGCGCAGCACGGCGCGCACGCTCTGGGCCTCGACGATCACATGCCCGCCCCGTCCGATCAACCGAAACGTGTCCTCGCCCGCCGTCAAAGTCAGATCGGCGTCCACGGACAGGGGGACGGGCACGGGCATTAGCTTCGCCCCAAATCGCGGGTGCGGATCTTCATGACGCCGTTCATCTTCCACTTGGCGTGGACGGCGTCTCCCGCCGCGCTGCTGGGGATCTGTAGCTCGAAGTTGTCGAACTCGTAGGTGATCTCCGCGCCGCGCCCGGTCAGCTTGTCATAGAGGCCGACCGCTAGCTCGGGCCAGGTGGTCGTGTCGCCGCTCTTCTGCACGTCGTTCATGGGTACTCTCCGTTATGCGAATCGAAGTTGCTACCGGCGGCGCGTGGGAAATGACCCAGTCGCCCGGCTACTACTACTGGTAGACGGCCATCCTCCTCCGGCGTCCGCCGCGATCCGTTTTTTCCGATTCTTCTCGTCCGAGGCACCCCCATGAACGAACCGCCCCCTCCCTCACGCCTCATCCTCGTCACGGGGGCGACGGGCTACATCGGCGGCCGGCTCGTGCCGAGGCTGCGCGAGCGCGGCTACCCGGTCCGCTGTCTGGCCCGCGACCCCGGCCGGCTCGCGGGGCGCGGCTGGGGGGCCATCGAGGCGGTGGCCGGCGACGTGCTCAGCCCCGAGACGCTCCCCGCCGTCATGATCGGCGTCGATACGGCGTTCTACTTGGTCCACTCGATGGCCGGAGGGGAGCACGGGTTCGCCGAGCGCGACCGGGTCGGGGCGACCAACTTCGCCGCCGCCGCCCGCGCCGCTGGGGTGAAGCGTGTCGTCTACCTCGGTGGGCTGGGCGCGAGTGACACCGGGCTGTCGCACCACCTCGCGAGTAGGCAGGAGACCGGGGACGTGCTACGGGCCGAGGGGCCGCCCGTTACCGAGTTCCGCGCCGGGGTGATCGTCGGGGCGGGGAGCCTCTCGTTCGAGATGATCCGCTACCTCACCGAGCGCGTCCCGGTGATGATCTGCCCGCGCTGGGTGAGTACCCGTTGCCAGCCGATCGCGGTGCGGGACGTGTTGGCCTACCTGATCGCCTGCCTCGAGGAGCCGCGCTCCGCCGGGCGGGTGTTGGAGATCGGCGGGCCGGAAGTGATGACCTATTCCGACATGATCTCGACCTACGCGAAGGCGCGCGGGCTGCGCCGGCTGCTGATCCCGGTGCCGGTCCTGACGCCGCGCCTGTCGTCGTACTGGGTCGATCTGGTGACGCCGATCCCCGCCGCGATCGCCCGCCCGCTGATCGAGGGGTTGCGCAGCGAGGTGGTCGTCCGCGACCCGGCGGCGCGCGAGCTGTTCCCGCAGATCGTCCCGTTGGACTTCGGGGAGGCGGTCCGGCTGGCGCTCGACCGGGTCAAACGGCGCGACGTGGAGACGGTCTGGTCGATGGCGCTGTCGTCCTCGCTGCGGGACGGCCCGCTGCCACTGGAGTTGAAGAGCGAGCAGGGCATGTTGATGGAGGTCCACAAGCGCGTCGTCGAGGCACCGGCTTCGCGGATCTACCACACGTTCCTCGGCATCGGCGGCCGTCGCGGCTGGTTCGGGTTCGACTGGGCGTGGCGCTTGCGCGCGTGGATGGACCGCCTGGTGGGCGGCGTCGGCTTCCGGCGTGGCCGGCGCGACGCGGACGTGCTCTACCCCGGTGAGGCGGTGGACTGGTGGCGCGCGGAGGAGGTCACTCCCGACAAGCGGCTGCGGCTCCGGGCGGAGATGAAGGTGCCGGGCCGGGCCTGGCTCCAGTTCGACGTGCGGGAACTGGAAGCCGGGCGGAGCGAGCTGACGGTCACGGCCTTCTTCGAGCCGAAAGGGCTGCTGGGGCTGCTCTACTGGTACATGCTGGTGCCGATCCACCCGTCCATCTTCCGGGGACTGACGAAGGCCATCGGCGACCGGGCGGTCGCGGCGGAGCGGGCCGAGGCGAGGGCGACGGCCGGTCGTGCGTGAGCGCGTAGCGTTGATTCGCGGAAGCAGGCTGATGGAAACGAGCGGGGTCGTCGGAAGCGTGAAACAAGGATGGCGTAGCAGAATGGCGGACGCGCTGGTTGACCCGAGGGGCGAGGAGGGGTAGTATTGTCCAGATACCTTACTCGAGGATCCATCCTGGGAGCCACCCATGCGCCGTCGTCTTGGCCTGATGCTGGTCCTCGCCGGACTAACCCTCGTCTTCGTGTGGGATTCTGTTCACGGTCAAGGTTTCCAACCTCGTCCAGGGATGGGAATGCCCGGCACGCCTCGCCCCCCTTTCGGCGGGGGCAATATCGGCGGGAGGGGAGGCGTGGGCGGCTCGCGGGATGTCTACACTTGCTCGAAGTGTAGCCGAGAGGTGGGAAAGTACGATCCAACGTGTCCTTACTGCGGGGTGCGTTTCACCAACGGCGGAATCCCGGTCAACAACCCCGCTGGCAGAAATCCAGGCATGGCTCCTGGTATGATGCCTGGGACCGGCCCCGGAATGATCCCCCCGAACACTCCCGCTCCTCCTCAGAACCTGCCCCCTTCGGGGCCGGCCCAGAACCCGTTGTTCCAGGAGGCGGCTGAGCCTCCGGTCTCGTCGCCCACATCGACTACGACTGTCCCCTCGGGTGGTCCGCCTGTGTCGACGGCTTCCGGCATGAGGTGGGTCATTCCCGTCCTCATCGGCATCGTGGTGCTGGCGATCCTCGGCGCGGGCGGCATCTGGATGCTGATCGCCAATTCCAACAGCAACAAAAGGCCGGCGCGGCGGTCTCGATCTCGCCGGCGGCGCGACGAAGACGATTACGAATGAGTCTTTCGTCGCATCGCCCTCACCCCGCGCGCTGCACGACCAGCACCGAGCAGTCGTCTTCCCTCGGTCGGTCCACCAGGCGGATCGCGCGACGGATGGTGCGTGTGATCGCCCTCGGCGCGGCGCGGCGCGTCCCGCGTAGCAATCGCGCCAGCGAGTCGCCGCCCAGTATCGACCCGTCGGCGAGCGTGTCGCTGACGCCGTCGGAGTACAGTACGATTGACGCCCCGGCGGCGAAGGCGAACGTGTGTTCGCTGAGGTCGGGCCGCGCCGAGACGCCCAGCGGCAGGCTGCGGCTGACGATCGAAGCGACCTCGCCCTCGGCCGATCTCACGAAGAGCGGCGGGTGACCCGCGACGGCGAAAGAGAGCGTATCGTCCGTGTCGGCCAGGCAGCAGCAGGCGGTGACGAAATACTCGGGGTAGAGGTCGATCACCATCCGGTTGATCCGCGAGAGCAGTTCGGCGGGGCGGAAGACGCCCGCCGTGCGCAGGTGGTGCAGCGCCGACCGGACGCCGGACGCGACGACGGCGGCGGGCGTGCCGTGGCCCATGACATCGCCCAGGAAGGCGACGAGTCGGCGGTCATCGACTTGCCAGAGGGCGATCACGTCGCCGCCGATCCGGCTCACGGGCCGAGACCATGCGTCGATCACGAACCCCGGATGGAGGCGCTGCACGCGGGGTAGCCCGCCCAGGTGGAGGCGCTGGAGGTCGCACAGGGGCCTCTTCGGCTTCTCGGGCTGGAGGGGTTGGCATCGCGACATTGGGGCGCTCCTCGATCGCGTTGGGTGAAGGAATCGAATGGCCCGACTCGAGCCGGGCGTACAAGTAGTACGCCCGGCAACGTCGGAGCTTTCACCCGAATCGAAATATCACGCGAGGTTGCAAGTGACCCAGGACGGGCTTGCCGGTTCTGTTCCGCGAGGGATCATACCAGGGTTGCCCCTCGGGACAATAGACCATCTCCGTCGAGACAAGACGCGATCCGGGCAAAGGAGGTTCACTGCGCGGACCTCGCCGCTTGGGACAAGGACGACAGGGAAGCGGACGAATCGGTCGAATCGTATTGGTCCAGACGTGCCGCGCCGGATACGTTGACCCCCAGATACTGGCAGCGGACACTACTCCCCTCGCCCCTGTACTCAGGGGAGTGGGGTTGGGGGTGAGGGGTAGAATCTCACATGGACAGTCGTTACTCCATGATTCACATGGCAAATGCGGGATGGTAACAGTAGGCCCCGCTCGGCTCGCGGGGCCTACAGTTACCGGTAGTGCGGGAGGATCACCATGCGTCGAGCGTTCATCGTCTGCTTGTGCTTGTTGGGCCGCTTCGACACGGCAGAGGGGGCGACCCGCAAGCCAGGCGTCCACGAGAACGTGTCCGTCAGCGCTGCGACGCGCCTCGACTGGACGTTCGTCGTCGCGTCGCAGAGTTTGGCGACTCCTCCGCCGGCCTGGCTGGGAGACTACGACCCGACGAAGCAGACCTATGACCTCTTCGTCCCGACCCGGCGCAATCCCAAAGCGCCGATGCCGGTCCTCCTCTTCCTCTCGCCGGGGAAGGACGGCGGCGGGTGGAAGGCGTTCGAGAAATTGGCCCAGGCCGAGGGCGTGCTGATCGCCTCGCCGCGCGGCGCGGGCAACGATTGCCCGTCGCGCCGGCGCGTGCGGGTCGTCCTCGACGTGCTGGACGATCTCCGCCGAGACTACCCGGTCGATCCCGACCAGACGTTTATCACCGGCTTCAGCGGCGGCGGTCGGATCGCCTGCGCCATCGGTTTCGGGTTGCCCGAACTCTTCGCCGGCGTCATGCCGATCTGCGCGGGCGCTGACTTGCGTGCCGAGTCCTGGTTACGGCAGCGGGCCGTCGATCGCCTTAGCGTGGCCCTGCTCACCGGCGAGAAGGACTTCAACCGCGGCGAGGTCGAACGCCTGCGCGGCCCGTATCTGGCAGATGTCGGCGTGCGGAGCAAGGTCTGGACACAAACCGGCCTCGGCCACGCGATTCCGAATGACAAGACCCTCCGCGAAGCCTTTCGCTGGCTCCAGGCGGGCCAGCCGCGCCTCGTCGCGCTCGCGAAGAAGTATCCGACCGCTCGCATTCCCGCAGTCCAGGCGACGACGCGAACGGCTCTCGCGTCGAACCTCCTCGCCGAGGGCAAGAAGCGCCTCGCCGAGAAGGGCGGGACATACGCCGGGCTGATGCAACTCAAGGGCGTCCTCGACCGATGGCCCGACGTGCCGTCGGCGACGGCGGCGAAGCAGATATTGCTCGAGTACGACGACAAAACCGAGAAGCCGTGGGAGAGGGACGACCTCGCCGAGCAACGGCGCTTCCTGATCGCGTCCGCCAGGGCGCTGACGGCATATGCGACGGGACCGCTCGACCCACGGTATGCGAAGCAGAAGCCTGACATGCTTCGGAAGGCGATCGAACTTTGGGGACAGATTGCGAGCGATCAGCCGGATGCAGCCATCGGCAAGGAGGCGAAGAAGCGGCTCGCGGAGTTGGAGAAGCTGTTGGAGGAATAAGACACGAATCGCCCATCCCCACCAGCGTTGCATGATCCGTGTAGCCGCGACGCGGAGTGGAGCGCGGGGAACGCGCTCCGCGTCGCGGCTACACGCTTCAGACCTCGAGGCACGGCGACCGCGACCTCGCGGCGTTCGGGAACCGTCTTGCCCGACGAAGCGACCGCCTCGATCGATGGTCCTGCTGGTGAGACAAATGTGGCTCACGATCGGAATTCGTGTTGAGGCGTGGCAAGAAATCGGCACGATCGGAATTCGCGTCAAAGTTTCCCCAGCTTACGTCTTCATCACTATTGCACGGGTGAAATCAACCGCTCCTCCCCTCGAACTCGATGCGTTCTCCTCGGATCGATGCCTCGGTGTCACTCGGTATCGAGGAGTCATCGCGACAGGAGAATCGGTGCCCTCGAAAAACTCCGCCGAGCTACTTGACCCTCTTTCGGCTCCGGCCTAGGATGATGCGAATCTCTCATCCGTCTCGGATCTCGAGGACTCGAGTTCGGCAACAGGACGAGCACCTCTCTCCGATTTTCCAAGTCTTTCGTGTGCATCGACCCAGAAAGAAGCCGCCCTCGTTCGATCTGAGCAGCCGTCGCCATTTCTCATCCATTTTCGCTCGCGGAGTAATTTCATGTCTCGAAGCGTTCTGAGCTGGTTGCGGAATCGATTCGGCATTCCTTCCAACTCCCAGAGGCTTCGTCCTCGGGAGCAATCACCACGGATCAGTCTCGAAGTCCTCGAATCGCGCAACCTACTCGCGACCGGGCTTCACCCCCAATTCGTACTCCTTCCCCACGGCGGAGCGGCCCCGTTCGGGAGTCCTGGCCCAACGGGCACCACGCCCGCGCAGATCCGCCACGCCTACGGCTTCGACCAGATCACTTTCTCGGGCGGCACGGTCGCGGGCGATGGCAGCGGGACAACGATCGCCATCGTGGATGCGTTCGACGATCCCAACATCGCCAACGATCTCAAACAGTTCGACCTCAGGTTCGGCCTGCCCGACCCCACGTTCACCAAGGTCAACCAGACCGGCGGTTCGACGCCGCCCACCGCCAACGCTGGCTGGGCCAGCGAGATCGCACTGGATGTCGAGTGGGCACACGCCATCGCTCCCAAAGCCAACATCCTCCTCGTCGAAGCGACCGACAACTCCTACGCGAACCTCTTCGCTGCGGTCAGGTATGCCGCCAGCCAACCGGGCGTCGTGGTGGTCTCGATGAGTTTCGGCGGAGGCGAATTCTCTGGCGAGACGACGTTCGACAGCACCTTCCTGACGCCAGCGGGGCACGCGGGCGTGACCTTCGTCGCCTCGTCGGGTGATAGTGGCGCACCCGCTTCGTACCCGTCCGCCTCACCAAACGTCCTGTCCGTCGGCGGGACGAGACTCAATCTCGATGCAGCAGGGAACATCCTCAGCGAGACGGCCTGGAGCGGTAGCGGTGGTGGCCTCAGCGCCGTGGAAAATCAGCCGAGCTATCAGAACGGCGTGGTCACGCAATCGAGTACCAAGCGAGGCACCCCGGATGTCGCCTACGACTCCGACCCGAACACCGGCTTCCCCGTCTACGACAGCTACAATAACGGCAGCGTTACCCCGTGGTCGCAATTCGGCGGGACCAGCGACGCCTCCCCCCAATGGGCTGCGCTGATCGCCATCGCGGATCAGGGCCGGGCGCTGGCGGGGCTGAGTTCGCTCGACGGACGCACCGAGACGCTCCCGATGCTCTACAAGCTCGCCGCGAGCGACTTCCACGATATCACCACCGGCAGCAGCAGTGGCTCGCCTGTGCTGTCGGCTGGCACAGGATACGACCTCGTCACGGGTCGCGGCTCTCCTTTCGCCAACCTGGTGGTAGGCGACCTCGTGGGCCAAACGACGCCGGTCGGAGCGACCCACTACAGCGTCACGACCTCGAGTACCGCCATCGCGGGCAACGTTCTCTCCGTGACCGTGACGGCCAGGGCCGTCGACGGCAGCACGCTGACCACCTATGCGGGCACGACTCACTTCACCAGCTCCGACGGCGCTGCCGTCCTGCCAAGCAACTACACGTTCGTCGCCGGGGATCTGGGGACACACACGTTCGACGTGACACTGAAGACCGCTGGCTCGGACACCATCACGGCCACGGATACGGTGACCAGCTCGATCAACGGCAGCGCAAATGTGACGGTGAGCGCGGCCGCTGCGAGCCAACTCGCTTTCGGCGTCCAGCCCTCGGCCGTCGCCGCCGGGGCGACGATTTCTCCCGCCGTGACCGTCCGCGTGCTGGACGCCTACGGCAATCTCGAAACCGGCGACAATTCCGATCAGGTGACGGTCGCGCTCGCCTCCAACGCGGCGGGCGGGGTTCTGGGCGGCACCAAGACGGTGACGGTCTCGGGCGGCGTCGCAACCTTCTCCACCCTGTCCGTCAGCAAGCCGGGCGTCGGCTACACGCTGACGGCCAACTCGGGTCAACTGGTCCCGGCCACCTCGGCGAGCTTCAACGTCGGCAACAGCAGCCAGATAATCGAAGACTTCGAGTCCGCGAGTACCTGGAACGTCGTCGGCGGTCGCAGCACTGCTTTCCGAAGCGAGAAGGCGACCCACGATGGTCGCATCGGCCTGGACGACACCAACGGTAGTGACTGGATCTACCGCAATGACTCGGCGGCACAGGTCAAGGCCGGCGACACGGTGTCCGTCTGGCTGAAGTTCGCCAATGGGGCGGACGGCCGGGCGTATTTCGGGTTCGGTGCCAGCGCGAGTGGGACTCTGTCGCTGGTGGCGGCACCCAACACGGGGCAACTTCAACTCCAGCAGAACCTCGGCTACGGGTTCGCGACCATCGGCGCGGTGAGCCAATCCTATCAGGCGAACCACTGGTATCGGCTCGAGGTCAACTGGGGCACGAGCGGCGCGATCGTCGGCAAGCTGTACGACAGCGACGGGACAACCACTCTGGGCACGGTGACGGCCAACACGACCGCCATCACCTCGGGCGGAATCGCCTTCCGCGCGATCGGAAGCGACAAATACTGGGATACGGTCACGGCGACCTACGGCGTCAACAAATTCACCCGACGCACGCCCACTTCACCGGCTCCGGCGGGTCGTTCCAACGATTTCGGCGCGAACTTCGGTGGATCCGCGAGCAAGAATGACGCCGCCACGCCCCCGAGCAGTTCGACGCACCGTGGTGGGTCGGATACTTGGGCGCTGGACTACTACTTCGCGGCTCGCTGGGCTTCGGAGTGGAATGCGAACTCCAACGGCCATTCCCCGACGTTCGACTGGTGGGGGAAATCGTTCGGACGGTAGGATCGATTCGAGCGATACTCGGCGCGATCAGGGGTGACACCTTTAGCCCGACGCGCGAGCGAGGGAAACAGGCCACATGCGAGGATGTTTACGCTTCCCTCGCTCGCGCGTCGGGCTTCTTGCGTCACTCTTCACCGCGACGAGTATAGGTGGACGGCGGCAGGCTTCGCCTCTTCTTCTGCAACAAGATCGACTTCGAATTCGGAGCCGCCTTCTCGGTGGAGGTCAATCCTTGCCGAGTACCAAATCGACGACCCAACACCCGCGAAGGTGCATGTGGGCACCACGGCAATGGTCGAGGATGTCGGTGTCGTCGCACCCGGCGTCGAGGAACGTGTCGGCCAGGATCGGCATCGAACCGAAGTCCTGTGCGTCGTACATTTCGGACGCAACGGCGATTGCCGATGCCGTCCGCCAGTCCGACGAGAAGTTGATCGCGCGGAACGGGTTGCCGAAGACATCGCGTAAGAGCATCGACTGCCACCTGGCATCTTCGATGCGCTGCTCTTCGGAGAAACTAGCTGACTGCGAGGCGCTCGCGCGCCGGCAGGCTGCGATGACATCACCGGGGACGAGGTGTTCGGCCCCCGCCGCGACCACCGTCGCCGCTTCGTAGTCGAGGCCGGTCTCGCCGCCGTAGTCGATCGACCCAGGAACATACTCCGAATCTTTCGCATCGCGACGCGCCTGAGCGAGCGTGTCGGAACCCACGAGTCCTTCCGCGAACTGCTCGACGACGCCCAGGGCGCGTTCGAGTTGCTGAAAGCTTCCGGCATACGTACCGCGGAAGAGCCGTCTGCTGGACGGTGTCCCTTCGAGGACACGGGAGCAACACGCGCAGAGGAAGAGCCGGAGTTTACGATCAGTGGCCCGAGCCGCAACGTAAGCGAGCGGTGCGAGCGGGTCTTCGCAAAGCAGCCATTCGGCTTCGGTCATGCTTCACCCTCCTCTGGTCGAACTTGGGGGATATGGACGGGTAACACCCATATCTTCGTCTCAGGGGCTTGTTCTGTCTGCCTCTCACGTCGTAACTGCTTCACCCCCTCTGGTTTTTCGTGCCGTCGTAAAGTAGCCACACCGCATCGACATCCGCCTCGGTCCTGCACGCGCATTCGCAGAACCGCCTCCAGCCGCGCGTTTTGACCGCGCCTTGGGTTGTCACAGTTTGCCCGCTAAACCACGAACTCGATACGCCGCGAGTCCTCCAGCCCGCATCAGCCACAAGCGTGCCCCAGGGCGGCGCGCCAGGAGTCGGCCTGTGGCAGCGTAGTCGTCGGAATCGACCTCGAAGTCGCCCTCCTCGAAGGCCACGGCCACATATTTCCCTTCGTCCCCCGGCCCCAAGGTCGGGCGGACGAGGCGTTCGTAGACCTCCTCGGCGAGGCGCTCCTCCTCGGCGAGGTGGTCATCGGGGCTGGCGGACATGAGCAGACCCTCCGCAAATACAGGGCGACGATGGAATTGTACCGGCCTGTGCCGCGCGTGTCACCGCCGCGCCCTACCGTCTCGCGACCCAGAACAACGGAAGCCGGTCATGTCGTGTCGGTCTACTGCACCGCGTGGCGAGGCGTGCTTTCGCCCGCCAATGTTCTGGGGCACACCACATTTCGGCTCGGCGGCTGCGACCCGAAATAGAGCATGACTTCCACAGGCTCACGTCCCGCGAAGACTACCGGATGGTACTCGTCCGGCTTGCCCATCTTGGTGAGGTCGGCATCGGCGAGTGCCGTAACGGCGCGATTCCAGAAACCGGCAGCCGTCGGCACTTCCACCCGCTCGCCGACCCGCAGGGAACCCGTCTCCATTCGGCCGTGCAGCACCATGCCCCGCTGACCCCAGCCGTGTAAGTCGGGGGTCGATGTACATGACGGCTTCGTAGGTGAAGCGGAACCTCGTCATCCCGAAGCCCTCCTGACCCCGAAGCGGCCACGCCCGACCGCGTCGGCGGCCCTTACCCCACGAAAGCGTCATAATCGGCGTGCGAACCGACCCAATACCAGATGTTGGCATCCCCATCTACGACGTAGATCGCACGGTATTGGCGTGTGATCGAGACGGACATGCTACCCGTTTGGTGTCGTCCTCTCTTATTATCGCCGAGTTCGTGGACGCGAAAAGAAGAGTGTTTAGGATCTTCAAGAAAGAGCCGAAAGGATCCCTCCGCGATCCGTTGGATACGTTGAGGTAGTCTGCTGAACATCTCCTTGAACGAAAGTGTGCGAAAGTTCTTAATCGGAGATGCTCCGGATCGCTACGGTCTCCCCGGCCCGGTGAGTATCGATCGCACCGTCGCGAATGCCGACGAGCTTCTCCCCGGCGAAGAACTCGGAGTCCGGGGTGAGGATGCCACTGGCATCCCGGTAGCACTGCCGGAATCGTTCCGACCCCTCCACCTCGAAGCCTTCCTTTTCCAACCCTGCCAACGTCTCGGAGTGGTGGCGAGAGACCCTGGCCCAGGCTTCATACAGCGCGATGATACGGGCGTCCCTCTCGGTGTCGAATGGCAGCTTCCCCTCGAAGACATCCTCCTGCGTCTCCTCGTCGAAGCGCGAAAGTCGGTCGAACACATAGACGCCGTGAGCGATCACTTCTTCGAGATCCCGACACCGCATCGCTGCGGCGTAATCAGACTCCCAGGGCGCGGGTTGCTCTTCGTAAAGCTTCATCTGGCTCGCCAGCAATGCCTCTTTACTCATCTGCGACCCTCCTTCACTTCGTTACCGTGTTCCGTGTTCAGAGATATCGGAAGTGTATCGTCGTACCTCGTGGCTAACTGAACACGGAACTCGGAACACTGATCGACTCAATACACCTGATCCTTCCCCGTCTTCACCGCCGCAGGCTTCTCCGGGTGCGGCCTCACCGGCCCGGTCACGGAGCCGTCCTCGCTGTACTCGTAGTGCCAGTATTCGCAGGCGCGCATCGAGTGGAGCTGCTCCATCGTCAGGCCGTAGTGGGCGAACCAGGGCTTGCCCTTGCCCTTGACGATGGCGTCCACTTCCTTGACGCGATCGACGCACTCGGTGGTAGCGAACTTCTCGCGTGCGGCCTGGTCGCCCTTCTGGAAGTATTCCTTCCAGAACGCCCGCCCGCCGAGGACGCCGCTCGCCCCGGCCTTCATGGCCATCTCGACCTGCTTCTTGTACTCCGGGTAATCGACCCCGGCGGACAGCAGCACCCACGGCTTCTGGCTGGCGGCGGTCAGCGCGGCGAGGTTCTTCTCGAGCTGCGCGTCGCTCTCGTGGCCCATCGTGCCGGGGAACTCGGCCTTGTAGACATCGCAGAACGGCGACAGGATTCGCGCGCTCTCGATGACCGTCTCGGCCTTGCGATCGAGGTAGCTCTTGTCCGTCTTCTTCTCGCTGCCGAAGGGGAAGCTGACCGGCTCGAGGAGGAACAGGATGTCGTGCTCCTTGCACTGCTCGAAGACCTGCTGCGTGAACGCGAACTGGTGCTCGGCGCTGTCCGGCTCGGTCGGCTCGAACTGGGCGAGCAGCTTGACGGCGTCCGCGCCGATGCGCTTGATCTTGGCGACGCTCCAGTTCGGCTCGAAGCCGCCGAGCGGTGCCCCGACGGAGTTCTTGCCGCCGCCCGACTTCTCGACGCGGACGAGGATGGCCGTCTCGCGCGGCATGTGGAAGCTGGCCACGGTGTTCCAGATGCCGTAGTACGCATCGACGAGCAGCCCGCCGCAGTGGGGGGCGAGCGCGCCGGCGAGCGTGATCTTGGCCTCGACGATCTCCTCGAAGGTAGGCTCGCGCTTGAGCGCGTCCTTCATCATGTTCATCATCGAGCTATTCTGGTCGGTCGCCACCATCGTCAGCGTGCCGTTGGGATTGCAGATGCGTTGCAGCCCGCGCAGCTTGCCGGGGGTCAGACCCAGGCCGAGCAGGCGGGTGACGTTGATGGGGCCTCGACGGTCGGACATTGACGGTAGCCTCACTATCGGGACGGGCGAGTCGGTGGATACGTGGGGTTCATCTTATGGACGTGGGAGGTTTGTGTCATCCTTCCCGGACGCCGTTGCCGATCTAGAAGTCTACCGGCCAACCCCCCGAAGGCCGGTGCCGCTCGCGGGAACGCGGGCGGGTGTTCGGCACCGGTGTCGCCCGCCTCCCCCAGGCAGTGGCGACGCCGGCGCGGCGCTCGATTTCGATCATTTCTTCGGCTTCCCTCTCGCCGCCCACCGCCGCCACTCGTATCTTCCCTCCATCGCGGAATCTTTCGAGATCATCCCCAAGGGAGTACGAACGCATGTCCATGTTCATCGGTGAAGCCCTGTGCGGCGACGGCAACGAAGTCGCCCACATCGACCTACTCATCGGGTCGAAGGATGGCCCCGTCGGCACCGCCTTCGCCGCGGCGCTGTGCAACCAGTCCAAAGGCCACACGAACCTGCTCGCCGTGCTCGCGCCGAACCTCGTCTGCAAGCCCGCCACTGTCATCATCACCAAGGTGACGATCAAAGGAATGAAGCAGGTCGTACAGATGTTCGGCCCCGCCCAGGCCGCCGTCGCCAAGGCCGTCGCCGACTGCGTCGCTGCTGGCACGATCCCCTCGAGCAGCGCCGAAGACCTCGTCATCGTCTGCGGCGTGTTCATTCATCCCGCCGCCGCGGACGACGACAAGATCTACCAGTACAACTACGAGGCGACGAAGCTCTCCATCGAGCGCGCCATGAAGGGCGAGCCGAAGATCGCCGAGATCCTCAGCAAGAAGGACTCGGCCAAGCACCCGTTCTCGCCCAAGTAAAAGTTGTCAGATGTCAGTTGTCAGTTGTCAGTCTCTTGCTGACGGCTGACGGCTGATAGCTGTGAGCCGACGGCTATGGAAAAGCGCAAGATCCTCATCCAACTGGACACCGACGCACACGCCAGCGTGTTCGACCGCGTCGTCGCCATCGACGCGGGCGTCGATGAGCTGTTCACCTACGCGGGGGTCGAACCCGAGCAGGTAGCCGGGCTGGTCCACGGGGCCATCTTCACGCGCCACCCGCGCGACCTGAAGCGGACCGCGATCTTCGTCGGCGGCAGCGACGTGGCCGCCGCCGAGGTTCTCGTCGCCAAAGCGCTCGAGGCGATGATCCCCGCCTTCGGGCTTCGCGTCAGCATCTTACTCGACGCCAACGGCGCGAACACGACCGCCGCCGCCGCCGTCCGCGTCGCCGCGAAGCACCTAAGTCTCGACGGCAGGCGGGCGCTCGTCCTGGGCGGGACGGGGCCGGTCGGCCAGCGCGTCGGCCTGCTGCTGGCGCTCCAGGGCGCGGACGTTCGGCTCGCCTCACGCAAGCTCGACCGCGCCGAGGTCGCCGCCGAGGCGATCCGTGCGCGTGCGCCGAACGCGAGTATCACGGCGGTCGCGGTCGCCGGGGACGCCGATCTCGCTGCCGCGTCGGAGGGCTGCCAGCTCATCATCGCCGCCGGGGCCGCCGGGGTCGTACTACTCCCCGCCTCCGCCCGCGCCGCGTGCAAGGGTCTGAAGGTCGTTATCGACCTCAACGCCGTGCCGCCCCTCGGCGTCGAGGGCGTGGGCGTGACGGACGCGGCGAAGGAGTACGACGAGGTCATCTGCTACGGCGCGATCGGCGTCGGCGGCACGAAGATGAAGCTCCACCGCGCCGCCGTCGCGAAGCTATTCGAGAGCAACGACCAGGTGATGGACGCCGAACAGGTCTACGCGCTGGGCGAAGGGCTGTGATCCGGTCCCCTCGCCCCGGCCCTAAAGGACCGGGCTAAAAACCAAAGCCCCGTGAACGGGGCTGAGTTTGGCGGGAGAGTCGTGAAGCGTGAAGCGGATCGAGC
>JANXSH010000562.1 GCA_025356615.1 Planctomycetia bacterium
ACGACCCCGCATATGGCGCCCGTCCGCTTAAGCGCGTCATCCAGAAATCGGTTCAGGACCCTCTTGCAGAGATGATCTTGTCCGGAAAACTGCACGACGATGAAACCATCAACATTGGTGTCGCCAATGGCGCCCTGACGATTGGCGAAGAAGCCAGCCACGCGAATGATGTCGATGTGCGGCGTAACCTCCTCGCGGAAGAGCTTGATCGTGAGCTGGTCGGTGCGGGCGTAGGCGTTCCAGTCGATGTGACGCAAGTCGTCGCCCGGCTCGTAAGCGCGGTGGTCGCGGAACTCGAGCGACGCCCCCGCGCGCGAACTCAGCGTGACGCCCGCGACCCCCATCGGGGCCGTGCGCGGGACGCCGAGCGAGTACCGCATGGCGGCGGACTCTCCTTCCGCCAGGAACGAGCGCAGGCTGGCCTCGGTCATCCCTGGACCCCCATCTTCGGCTCAGGCTCCGGGTCGGCCTCCAGGAGGATGAGGGCTGCCAACTCCTCGTTGTCGTCATCGGGCTTCGGTCTGGGCGGATAGAAGCCGCGGATCTGCTGGCCGAACCAGGGCAGGCTCAGGAGTGTGACGAGGGTGGCCCAGGTGAGCAAGAACCACAGGCACATCAGGTCGAAATCCTTGAAGGTGAAGCCACGCCGAGGGCCGTCCCAGAGGAGGTCCATGTAGCTGATGAAGGGGTTCGGGATGAGCCACCAGCCGACCTCGTTGCTGTATCGGACCTGATCGCTCAGGGCGAAGTAGGCGAACATCGGCGGGATCGTCGTCCCGATGCCGACGAGGAGGCCCGCGATTACCCAGGTGTAGCCGGGGCGGATCTGGTTGCTGAGCAAGTAGCGGCGGATGAGGACGGCCGTCTGGCCGTAGCAGTAGACGTACAGTGCCATCAGTCCGTGGATGAGGAGGGCGAACCAGGCCGAATCCTCGCTCCGGCCGATCACCGTGGGCGAAGTGTACGCCATCGTGGTCAGCCAGAGTGAGCAAATCGCCAACGAGCCACCGATCAGGAGGACCGAGAAGAGGATGCCCCCCGCCGACCCGGTATAGAGGAGGAACGCGAACGGGCGCAATAGGAAGTTGCGCGGGATGGCACGCCGGACGCGCGGCCCGATTTGCTCGCGTTCGCAGATACTGATCCATATCTGGAAGCAGAGGATCGGCATGACGATGAACTGGAACAGGATGATCGGAATGGTCTGCGCGTCCGGGGTGACGGTGTAGGAAGAAATCACCGCGCCGGCGAGGCTGACGACGACGAGTCCCATGAGGAACAGGCGAACGGGGAACATCCGGTTCGAAGTCGGCGGGCTGATGATGGCCACGGCGTAGGAGTAGAACAGCCCCATAAAGGCCAACACCCCGGCGATGAAGCTCAGGGTGACGGGCCAGTATTCGATCACCGTGTCGAGGAAGCCGAAGCCCTCCGTCAGGGCGTAGGACGCGGCGGAGAGCCACACCGTCAGGACGACCAGAAAGATGAACCCGATGAAGCAGTAGATGAGCTTGAGGATGAGGTTGCCAGCCAGCGAGGCGAGGAACAAGGCGAACATGATGTTGAAGAGCATCACCAGCAGGTCCATCCCGAGCGAGAACAGGATGGTCGGGATGTCGATGCCTCGCAGGAGGTAGGTGAACGTCATGAACGGCGCGCAGGTGCTGAAGACGAGCATGCCGAGCAGGAGCGTCGCGAAGAACTTGCCCCAGATGATCGAGCCGGGGCTGAGGGTCGAACTGAACATCAAATCGACGTTCTGGTCGGAGCGCTCCGCGAGCAGGCGGACGGCGGCGTAGGCGGGAATGATGATGGCGATCGTCCACAGCAGGATGATCTGCTGGATGATGAACGCCTCGTTGCCGGCGTTCCGGTCGGCACCCATGTCGCCCTGCGCCTCGCGCTTGACGATAAAGACGCCGAGCAAGAAGAGCTGGATGCCGAGGAACAGCATGAGGATGGATACGACCAGCCGACTCTTGACGGCCTGGCGCAACTCTTTCACGACGATGGGGTTGAGCCGGTCGTCGAGCCAATCGATGAGCGCGGGGAAAGTCATTGCACGTCGCCCTTGGTCACGTCCATGAAGATCTGTTCGAGGTCGGCCCGGCGTGGGCGGAACTCGATGACGCGGAAGCCTGCCCCGACGAGGTCGCCGAGCAGGTCGCAGCACTCGGCCTCGCTCCCGTCGAAGTCGAACTCCAGCCCCGAGTCGAGCGCCCGGACGGCCTCGACCTGGGGCCTCGTCAGCAAGTACCGCCGCATCTCGTCCGGCCGCT
>JANXSH010000060.1 GCA_025356615.1 Planctomycetia bacterium
AGTCCCGCAACGAGGAGCTCGTCTTCTGGCGCAACCTCCCCTCGCTGGATCTGATGTTCGCGGTCCCGATCCACCTCGCCGTCGTCGCGGCCAAGGCGGTCCGGCGCTTGCGAGAAGGGACGTTAGGCCCGTTCTTGCGCGGCCGACTCGCTGCGCTTATGCAGACGAGAGATGTGGTCCGCCATCGCCGGAGAGTTATATTAGCCACAGATGAACACAGATAGATACAAAGAGCAATTAGGTCTTGTTCATTCTGGTCTTTCATCTGTGTTCATCTGTGGCTAATATTTTTCCATGAGGCACGCATGCAACCGCTCGTCGGGGTTATCATGGGGTCGCGCTCCGACTGGGAGCCGATGAGCCACGCCGCGCGGACGCTCGAGGAGATGGGCGTACCGCACGAGGTGCGCGTCGTCTCGGCCCACCGCACGCCGGACCTGCTCTTCGAGTATGCCTCGTCGGCCCGTTCTCGCGGGCTGGAGGTTCTCATCGCGGGTGCCGGCGGCGCGGCCCACCTGCCTGGAATGTGTGCCGCGAAGACGACGTTGCCCGTGCTGGGGGCTCCCGTCGAGTCGAAGGCACTGCACGGGGTCGATTCGCTGCTCTCGATCGTCCAGATGCGTGCGGGCATCCCGGTCGCCACGCTTGCAATCGGTCGGGCCGGGGCGATCAACGCCGCCCTGCTGGTGACGGCCATACATGGGGCGGAACCAGGTTTTTTTCGGACTGATTATTATGGGAGGGCTAGGCGAGGTCAAATGGAGTGTTAGAATGACCATGCGATCCGATCGAATCGCGATGAATCGGACACGCCGAATTCGACGAGATGAGTGGCGAAGCAAGTGAGGGGTGGATGGTCAGCTGGCCGGTCACGTCGGACATAGTCCGCCTTGTCCTTTCCGGTTCCGACCGGACGAGGTTGTACCGAATACAAAAGTTTCTGAAGGATCTTCCGTATGATGACGACCACATCCGACTCGAAGCCCGCTAAAGTTTTGGATATTTTTGCAGGCGCGGGGGGATTCAGCTTGGGATTTCAGCTCGCAGGGTTTGAAATCGTCGGAGCGATTGAAAAGGACAAATGGGCGTGTCAGACTTTTGCGTTCAATCATCCAGACGCAATCACAGTACATCGCAGCATACTAGATGTTTCTGATGCCGAACTGCGAGATATGTTTGCAAACAAGCGACCGGACATCGTGGTTGGTGGGCCACCTTGCCAAGGTTACTCAATAGCAAATAACAAGTGCGGCGACCCGAAAGATCCCAGGAACTCGTTGTTTAGAGAATTCCTCCGTGTCGGTGAAGTAATCCAGCCGCAAATCATGGTAATGGAGAACGTGCCCCACCTGTGTGCGGCAAAAACGGCGGGGGGAGAAAATGTTCTCGAGATCATCAAGAAAAGCCTGAGCAGTCTTGGATATCATACCTATTCAACCGTCTTGCATGCGACGGCGTTTGGCGTTCCGCAAATCAGGCAAAGGCTATTTGTGATCGGGTCACGCAGGGCTTTGAAAAATCCTTTTCCTCATCCAACGCACAACGCACGCGCCAGTGTGGAGAGAACGCTATTCGATGACGACCTACTACCATGCCCAACACTTTGGGACGCTATTTCTGACTTGCCTCCGTTGCTCGCAGGAGAGGGTGAGGAAGAATTGCCATACGATTCCTCGCCGAAGAATGACTACCAGGAGACGATTCGGCATGGCTCCAGCGTTCTCTACAACCATAAAGCCATGTGCCACACGAAAAGAATCATCGAGCGATTCAAAAGTATGAAGTGGGGTGATTCCGTGAATGACGTTGCCGACCAACTAAAGCCCAGAAAACGCAATTCGATGGAGATTGCGATTGGTGCGTATGACCAAAACAACCGAAGAATGCACCCTGACCGGCAATGTCACACGATAGCTGCATCCTTCTACGCGAACTTCGTGCATCCGTATCAACACAGAAACTTCACTGCCAGGGAAGGTGCCCGTATTCAGACTTTCCCTGACTGGTTCAAATTTTTAGGCAAACCGACGGTAGTTAGCCACAAACTACTGGCGCGCGAAGAACGCACCGAAGAAATTCATCTTTGCCAATATAATCAAATTGGCAACGCCGTTCCGCCAATGCTGTCGCGAGCCGTCGCACTCAATCTTAGGCAGCAAATGAAAGTTGCATAAATGTTTGTCCATGGCAACAACTTAGAGCAAAAAGAGTCTCATCCGACAAAGTATCGCGATGCTGTGTCGCGCCAATTTCTAGCTGAGATCCGCGTGCGATATGACACATGGCGACAAGCCAATTTTGCGTTAGTGGGACCAAAAGTCGCCGTCACAGACGCCGATTACGCAACTGTCGAAGCACGGGTGAAGCTCTTGAACGAATACAAGGACTTTCTTGATGAGCAACGATACGCGGAAAAGTTCGACTCCCGATCGAACCTTCATTCGTCAGTGCTTGAAGAGTTTATGTATTACTTGTTTAAGGACATGGTAACTGAACTCTCTATGCACGCCTTACTTGGCAAGTCTCATACATTCAAAGATATGTTCTTCAAACCAGACAGTTACAGAGACATGCTCCAGCAGCCAAAACTTCTTGTTGAGACGAAGGATCACGATTTTGCCATCGGAGTGAAACTCGACGCACGCTTTAGGTGCTCTGGAACAGAAGCTGACCAGCACGAGGTTTGGGATATTCCCGCAGTGGCAGTAGAGTGCAAAACCTATCTCGATAAAACCATGCTTCAAGACGCCTCGACCGCTGCTGAACAACTTAAGCATCGGAATCCGAGCGCGATGTACATCGTGGTTGCTGAGTGGCTGAAGCTCACAGAGTCGGTAAATCTGAGAAAGTTCAAGATCGACCAGATTTACGTTCTTCGCAAACAGAAGAATACTGATCGTGAGTTCCGTTATGCGGATACTTATCAGAAAAACCCAATATATGCAGATGTCGTGGGACACCTCTTCACGACGACTCGCACATTCTTGACAAGCTCTTGGGAAGGTGGTGTTAACTTTGGGCTCGCCAATGGCTATTTGATCTAGCTGTAGCGCCTCGACGACAAAAATTTTCCAGATTTTATACTCATGGGCAGTCGCACCAGAAAGAGCACATCGGCATCCCTAATACATTGCTAAACGAACATTCGCCGCCGTAGCCGGACAGCCCACTTGCCATAGGCGTTACCCCTGACTACGGGACGTAGGCAATAGCCCCAGATAAACGCCTTCATCGGTGGCTACTTCTCTCGAGGCACGCATGCAACCGCTCGTCGGGGTCATCATGGGGTCGCGCTCCGACTGGGAGACGATGAGCCACGCCGCGCGGACGCTCGAGGAACTGGGCGTACCGCACGAGGTGCGCGTCGTCTCGGCCCATCGCACGCCGGACTTGCTCTTCGAGTACGCCTCGTCGGCCCGTTCTCGCGGGCTGGAGGTTCTCATCGCGGGTGCCGGCGGCGCGGCCCACCTGCCCGGCATGTGTGCAGCGAAGACGACGTTGCCCGTGCTGGGGGTTCCTGTCGAGTCGAAGACCCTGCACGGGATCGATTCACTGCTCTCGATCGTCCAGATGCCCGCCGGCATCCCGGTCGCCACGTTGGCCATCGGTCGGGCCGGGGCGATCAACGCCGCGCTCCTGGCGACGGCCATCCTCGCCGGGAAGCACCCGGCACTCGTGGAAGTGTTGGACCGATTCCGCGAGAAGCAGACGAAATCCGTCCTCGATCACCCTGACCCGCGCGAGGCGCTATGAAGGTCGGCGTCCTCGGCGGGGGCCAGCTCGGCCGCATGCTCGCCCTCGCGGGCTACCCGCTCGGCTTGCGATTCCGCTTCCTCGACCCCGCGCCCGAGTCGCCGGTCGAAGAACTGGCCGACCTCGTCGTCGGGAGGTTCGACGACCTCGACGCGCTGGCGCGATTCCCCGCCGGCCTCGACGTGATTACTTACGAGTTCGAGAACGTCCCGGTGGAGGCCGCCCGGCACCTCGCGCGCCAGGTCCCCGTCTACCCGCCCATCGCGGCCCTCGAGGTGAGCCAGGATCGGCTCGCGGAGAAGACGCTCTTCACCCGCCTCGGCATCCCGCCCGCGCCGTTCGTGCCCGTGGACACTCTCGACGAGTTGCGCACGTCCGTGGTCCGGCTCGGCTTCCCCGCCGTGCTGAAGACGCGGCGACTCGGCTACGACGGCAAGGGACAGTTCTTGCTGCGAGGGGACGCTGATGTCTCGCTTGCATGGCAGGCGCTCGGCGGCGTGCCCCTGGTACTGGAGGGCTTCGTCCGCTTCGAGCGCGAGTTGTCGCAGATCGCGGTGCGGGGTCGAACGGGCGAGGTGCGGTTCTATCCACTCGTCGAGAATCATCATCAGGGCGGCATCTTGCGGAGGTCTATCGCGCCCGCAGCGGGCGTCACGGAAGCCGCGGCGAATCAGGCCGCCGAGGCGATCCGCAAGGTGATGGACCACCTCGACTATGTGGGCGTCCTCACGATCGAGTTCTTCCAGACCGCCGAGGGGCTGGTCGCGAACGAGATGGCCCCGCGCGTCCACAACTCGGGCCACTGGACGATCGAGGGCGCGCGCACGAGCCAGTTCGAGAATCACCTGCGGGCCGTCCTCGGCTTACCGCTCGGCTCGACCGAGTCGGTCGGACATTGCGTCATGGTGAACCTGATCGGGGAAGCGCCGACGACGGCCCTCGTCCTCGCGATTCCGGGGGCACACATGCACCTCTACGGCAAGAAGCCGCGACCGGGGCGGAAGATCGGCCATGTAACGTTGTGGGCCGACACGCCGGAGGAGGCGAGCGCGCGACAGGCGTTGATGGCGGGCATGGAATCCGGTCCGGCTTCCCCCGGCGCGTGAATGTAACTTCACGAGGCCAGGAGTGATCTACACCCTTGGAAAGGGAATACACACCAATGTTCGATAAATAGGCGGGTCGGTTCGGTCCTGACGCAGAGCGCCTTGACGTGTATACGCTCTCGGGTACGATTCCCTCTATCGCTATTCGATACAGCCTGTTCGCCCGGCAAACCTAGACCGGAGTTCGACGCGCAGGAGTATTGGAAAGTTCGCGTAGAGATCGCCTGGGGCGCTGGGACTTCGTCCTCTACCGCTTTCCGTTCGACCTGTTGATTGGACTGTAAGCGTTTGGGGTGATTCGCGGCCGACATTGCCGGACCGAGGCGGTCGGCACAACGAAGGAGAACGCATGTTCCGTAGCATGATCCTGAGCGCGGCCTTGCTCGCGCTGGCTGTCGGTTGGGCAGGGGCGGCCGCCCCACCACCCAAGACGCGATTCCCGTCTCTGAGCAGCGACGACACCTTCGATCGCATCCGCAAGGAATCGGCCCCACTGCCCGGTTGGTCGCGGATGCTGGCGGGATCGCTGCCGCGAACGACCTCGCTGATGCTCTCGCTCGACCACTTCCACCGCGCGAAGAATCCGCTCGACCCGGTGTTGCGCGCCCGGCTGCGCTGGATCGCGGCGGACGCGAATCGCTGCGACTACTCCCGCAAACAGGCCGAGGCCGACCTTCGCACGGCGGGAGTGGCCAAGGACCAGGTCGGCAAGCTCTGGGGCGACGAGTCGAAGTGGAACGAGGACGAGCGCGCCCTGGCGGTCTTCGCCCGCAAGATGACATTAGCCGCCCACAGCGTGACCGACGCCGAGATGGCCGCCCTGCTGAAGGCCCACGGCGAGGCGAAGGTGGTCGCTATGGTCCACACGCTGGCCCACGCGAACTTCCAGGATCGCATCTTCCTCGCCCTGGGCGTCGAGACCGAGACGACCGG
>JANXSH010000482.1 GCA_025356615.1 Planctomycetia bacterium
CCAAGCCGATCCTCGACGAGTGCAAGGCGCGACTAGGGAAATAGGTTCTCTTCTCGAGGAGGCAGACCTCGAGGTGTGTCCCCACGAATCACTCGTTCTGAGGCATGGTCATAGCGACGGCAGACTCGATCGCGGCCTGGATGTCGGCGAGAGGCGCTTTCTTCGTGAGTTGCAGGAGGGCATTCAGGCGGTCCCTATCCTCGATCTGCTCGAACTGTGGCATCAACTCCGCCAAGGAGTCGGGGAAACGCAGATCGAGAGCGACCTCCATCGCCTCATACCGGCCTTCCTTGCGACCATCGATCTCGCCCATCTCCCGGCCATAGCGTTCCGCGAACGTGACGAACGGCATGATCCTCTCCTACTCCTTTCGGGCGAGGATCACTTCGGAGAAGGAACTGCGGCTTCGATCGCCGTCTCGATCTCATCCAGCGAAGCGATCAGTGCGACCTCGAGCAGATGTTGCACCCGATCGATATCTTTGACCTCGAGTAAACGAGGCATCAGGGCCGAAACGGACGTAGGGAATCGCAATTTCAAGACGGTCTCGATCGCCTTGACAACGCCTGTGATCTCGCCCATCTCCCGGCCATAGCGTTCCGCGAACGTGACGAACGGCATGATCTTCTCCTTCTTCAACTCTTTCACGCGGTCCCAGACCCGTAGATCATACTCCCTCGGCAACGCCAGGAGCCAGTCCAGATAGCGCGACCAGCGCCCCCGCTCCACCACGTTGTCGAACCGCTCTTGAAGCAGCAGGATCATCTCCACCTTCGCATCGGCCCGCGCCTCTTCGTCCTTCTTCGTCCGCATCGACGCCAGGTGCGCCAGGACGAACAGGGCCACGGGGTTGGGGTGGGCCTTCAGCTCCTCCTCGCGGCCCAGCCAGTCGATGACCTTCGCCGAGTGGAATTCGAGCGTCTGCTTCTTGCCGTACAACACCGCCTCGTAGTGGTCGGGCCGCCAGTCTGGGTTGGAGTCGGTCAGGATGACGAAGCTGCCGACGGGGAGGTTGAACTTGTCCGAGACTCGTCGGTTGTAGACCTGGATGCGATGCTCGAAGTCCTTCTCCTCTTCGCCTTGCACCTCCCCGTGGAGGTAGCGTTGGTCGCCAGTCGTGGACATGGCCTTGGCGACGAGGTCGGCGATGCGCTTCTCGCCGGGCGGGGCGACGGGTAGCAACTCCTGGCGTAGGATCTCGTGTTCCTGCCCCCAGTCGATCTCGGTGTGGATCTTGGGAAAGAAGAAATCGAGCGCCACGCCGAGGTTCTCCTCAAGCATCTCCTTCCACGGACTGTCTTGATCGGTCATGGAATGTAACTCCGCCTCGAGTCAGTCTCGAGGTTCGATGCGAATGAACCGAAGTTCATCGGACTCCAAATCGAGAACCGCGACCGTGAACTCGTCCGCGCGATGGAGCGCCCCCGGATTGATGCGGCGAATCGTGCCATCCCGACAATCGTCGGCTACATGGGAGTGGCCGAAAAGCAGATAGTCGGGTTGCCCGGCCAGGACTCGCTTCATGTCGATGCGCATGTGCCCATGAGTCACGCCGACGCGCTTGCCGCCCAACTCGACGACCCCGCCCCACTCCAGACACATAGCGCCGAATTCCTCGGCAGCCTCTCGAAGGGCCGGGACGTTGTCGGAGTCATGGTTGCCGAAGACGAAGTAGCACGGCTCGACGGAGCAAATACGGACGATCTCTGATTGGGACAAGTCGCCACAGTGAATCAAAACCTCGGCACCCTCTTGGATCAACGACTCGACGGCTCGGCGTGTCCGCTCGAGTTGGTTGTGGGTATCAGAGAGAATGCCAATTCGCATGGATGCAATTCTACCGCTTCTCCGCCTCGAAGTATCGCTTCAGTCCCAGGCACGGCTTCTCGACGAGGTGCCACGTCAGCTTGGCCATCGTCAGCGCGACCAGCGTCCCGGCCAGCACGAAGGCGGCGACGGCGGGCAACTGCGAGCCGCCGATCGTCCATTCGCCGGGGTCGAAGAAGGACTTCACGAGCAGGAAGGACGGCTTGTTGAAGATGTAGAGTGCGTAGCTGTACTTGCCGAAGACCAGGAGCGGCGACGACGTACACAATCGCCTCCCCATCGACTCAGGCGAGAAGCTGACGACCATCGCGAGGAGCGAGACGAACAGCACGCCGACGACGGAGTATTGCGCCGTCATGCCGTACCACGTCGTGTCTCGACCGTGGCTGCCATTCCGCGACACCATTTGGATGAGGAGTAAGACACAGCACCCGACGAACACCAGGCGGGCGACCGGGAGGAATCGACGGATCCCACCGGGCGACCGATTCAGGATCGCCAGGGCGGAGCCGAGCAGCAACGGGTCGATCCGCGTGAGCGTGCTTCGGTAGAGGTAGTCGCCTGGGAAGCCCGCGAAGGTGAGGCCGCAGCGCAGGCCGAGGACGGCCACTGCACCGATGAGACAGAGCGGGAGGAGCCATCGGGCGGGCAGCTTCCAGACGACGAACGGCCAGACCAGGTAGAAATGCTCCTCGACGGCCAGCGACCAGAGCGTCGAGAGCCAGTGGATCGGCGGATCGTTCAGGCAGACCTTGTAGTAGTTCGAGGCGTGCAGCCAGAACCAGCCCTGCCGCCCCCCGAGATCGCGCAGCCAGTCGAACCGCGCCAGCGGAATCAGCGGCAAGAGGACGAGGCACACCAGGAGCGTTGCGTAGTAGAGCGGGAAGATGCGCAAGGCACGCCGGGCAAGGAAGTTGCGCAAGTAGTGCGGTCGCTTGCGCGCCGAGAGGAGGATGCCTGTGATAAGGAACCCCGACAGCACGAAGAAAAGATCGACGCCGACCCAGCCCCAGCGGGCGACGTTGTACAGGCTCTGCTCGAGCGGCGTCGATGCCTTCAGGCAGGCATCGATTCCGTGCGTGACGAGGACGAGCAGGATGGCGAAGCCGCGCACGCCGTCGAGGGCGGGGATGTGCTGGTGGGTGGAGTAACCCTGGAAGGCTGGCCCGGACACGGTCGCCAGCCCAGCGCGATGCAAGGCGGAAGCCTGGGCGGATGGGCCGATCGTCGTCAGCGTTGACATGCGTTCCTCCCCCGTCACGGACCCATGGGGCGTGCCGACTCCGATTTAGGCTGCGTAGTAGCCCGAGATCGATACCCGAGTGCCGGGGCGATTTCTAGTCCGAATTTCGGGGGAGAGGGGTAGAATTCTTGGACGAACGCCCCGAGGCTGTCGAACGCCCCGAGGCTTGCAAATGGGGCGAAATCGGCTAGCACTACAACGCAGCTTTATCGGGCTATAGAATGAGAGCGTCGCCGGGGAGGGAAGCTCCCCTGACCGATCGAGACATCTCGCGCCTCGGACCCGCTTTCTCGTCCTACCTCGGTCGCTACCGCGACTGCTTCCTCCGGGACCGCATCGCTGGCCACTTCGACGACTACTGTCGGGGTCTGCTCTCCGACCCGCCGCTCGAGACCGTCGAGCCGATCACCCTCGTCTGCGGCACCGCTCGCCCTGGACCGGCTCCGGGGGGGGGAAATCCGCAGGCGACGAGGGAGCAGGTGTGCCGGGCGTCGAACGTGCGGTGCGCGATCCTATTTCGTCGTCGGCGGGGGACGCCGGAGACGAGTCATGTGGGCGAGGGAGTCCGCTATCACCAGCGGCGAAACGAGCAGGCCACGCGCTCCCACGAGAAGCGACGGCATAGGTGGATCATCTAAACACGCGCTGTAGTGCTAGAGACGACAAGGGATCGAACGCCAAGGTTCCGGTGGCAGCAGGGGCAGGGAAACCCGTGCCCGCAGCGAGTGCCAAAGTGAAGATGCAGCAGAAACGGCGAACGGCGACGGGCAAGATGCTGTACGCGGCCAGGAAGCATATCGTGGAACCGGTGTTCGGGCAGCTCGAGTCGGCGCGT
>JANXSH010000664.1 GCA_025356615.1 Planctomycetia bacterium
GCGACAGGCGAAGGGCAGATGCGTATATAGCGAAATGGTGAAGTCAAGAGATTCGCGTGACATTCCACGCGCGACCGTGCCTTGACATCATCCGACCCCTCGTCCCACGTCCAAGGAGCGTCCATGCCACCGACCGATGCCGGTTCCGCCATCCTGAGCGATGTCCTCGAGGCGATCAGTTTCGCCGAGAGGCGATTCGTCGAATGGCAAGCGAACGGCGGAGTGAGCGCCACACAGCTCGAATCCGTCCGCGAGCGGTACGCGATCCTGTCCCGCAAAGCCAAGGAGGCGGATCGGGCGGGGAGTGACCCGACCATCCGCTCGCTGCCGCGCGCGATGCCGAACGAATCGCCGACGGCGCGGTCGCTCCGCTACTGGATCTTCATGAAGAACGAGATCGAGCGATTCTCCGAGAAGCGCGTGCTGAAGCTGGCCCAGTCGCACGACCTGATCGCTGAGGTCAACGAGCGCCAGACCAAGCTCGAACGCAATCTCGCGCCGGACGAGCTGCCGGAGGTCGTCCCCGTCCTGGTGGGCGAGGGATCTCACGACGACTTCGCTCCGAAACCGCCACCGAAGCCGCGCCGGCCTTCCATCGTGCAGCGTAATATCTTCGAGATCCTGCTCGACCCGCGCAACATCCAGTGGTTGCTCGTGTTCGGCGGGGCGCTCATGGTCCTCGGCATCGTGATCCTGCTCTGGGTCAACGACTACTTCACGCCGCCAGCCGTGGCGGTGGGCCTCGGCGTCGTCAACCTGGCGATCCTCGGTCTGGGCTGGTTCTTGATGCTTCGGACGCGCTACCACACGGCGGGTCGAGCGCTGACGCTGCTCGCCTGCCTCATCATGCCGCTGAACCTGTGGTACTACGACTCGAACGACCTCGTCACCGTCGCCAACAACCTGTGGATGCCCGCGCTGGTCATCAGCGTGCTGTATTTCGCCTCCGCGCTCCTGTTGAAGGACGAGATATTCGTCTACGTCTTCGGCGCGGGCGTGACGATGTCGGCGTTGCTCATACTCGCCGGGATCCCGCCGTCCCCGCAGAAGTTCTGGGAGATCGCGGCTCCCGCGACGATGCTGGTGCTGCTCGGCATCGTGGGCATCCATCTGGAACGGGCGTTCCCCGAAGCCGAGGGGCCGTTCAGCCGGAAGCGATTCGGGATGGCGTTCTTCTGGTCGGGGCAGGTGCAACTGCTCGGCGGCCTGCTCCTCCTGCTGGGGGCGACCGTCGCGGGCGACTGGCTGTATGAGCCACTCTACAAGGGGCTGTATGCACAGTATGAGGCGACGCCGTCGCCGATCGTCGGCGACCTGCGCTGGCTCGCGATGCTGCTCGTGGCGGCGGCGACGTATGCCTACATCTACTCGGACCTCGTCGTCCGCCATTCGGGACTCTACGTCTACGTCGCGGCGGCTACCCTGCTGTGGCTGGTGATCTTGCTGATCGAACAGTTCGAGTTGCATCTCGGCATCGAGGCGCTCATCGCCCTCCTCGCGGGGATCGCGCTGGCGATCAACCTGGCGCAGGGATTCGCGCTGAAGGACAGCAAATACACGCGGGCGCTGCCGATCCTCGGCGTCTTCCTGCCGCTGCTCGCGGTGCTGCTCGGCGTGGCGGAATACCTGCGGCACGTCAGCCCCGATCTGAAGAATGCGTGGGCGCGGAGTGAATTCAAGCCGCCGACCTGGGGGTATCTCGGGGCGATGGTGTTGACGGCGATCTCCTGCCGAGTTGGGGCGTATGTCTATCGCTCGAGCGCGAAAGGTCTCTCTGCGGTCTACTTCTTCGCGACCGGAGCCGCGACCCTGACGGCGGCGGCGGCGCTGCTGGTCTTCCTCGGTATGACCGGGTGGCAGCAGCACGGGCCGATCCTGATGCTGATCCCGATCATCTATCTCGTCGCGGCGCACCTCTACAAGGGCAACTTCGCGGAGTACCCGCTCGAGTGGGTGAGCCACGCGGCGACGGGCGTCCTGCTGATCTCGGCCCTCGCCTCGGCCTTCACCGGGTTCGTGATGGTCAAGGGGGAGACGCTGAACCTGAGCCTCGCGCTCTTCTTCCTCGAGGTCGCCGTCTTCTACGGCCTGGCCGCGGCACTGCGGCGGCAGGTCATCGGGGTCCACCTGTGCGCCCTGATGGCGTGCGGCGCGGTGTGGCAACTGTTCACCTACGCGGGTGTCGAGCCGGAGGTCTACACGCTCGTCTTCGGCCTCGTCGGACTCCTGTTGCTGCTGGGGTATCGGCTGGCACTGGTCGAACGCTTCGCCGGCGACCCGCTGGCGGCGGCGGCGTTCCAGGCGGGCAACGTGTTGGTGAGCCTGTCGTTCGTCGCCGCGGCGCTGATGTCGGTCGGCAAACTGGTCGCGCATGTCCCCGTTCCCCGGCCCTTCATTGGCCTGTGTGCGGGACTGACGTTCATCAGCCTGTTCGCCATCGGGCTGGTGCGTCAGATGAGTTGGCGGCGGTGGTACGTCGTGACCACGATCGGCCTGGCGGCCCTGACCTTCCTCTGCATCGTGAAGACCGATCTGCTGTCGCCGATGCAGAAAGTCGAAGTGTTCTGCACTGCGGTCGGGACACTGTTGCTCGTCATCAGCCACGTCGGCTGGTATCGGGAGCAGGACCGCGAGAGCGACCTCGTCTCGATCGGCCTCGTGGTGGGTAGTCTGATGGTCGGCGTCCCGCTGGCGGTCGCGACGATCTACGATCGTAGCCAGGGCGCGTTCATCTGGTACAACGAGTTCGGCTTCCTGCTGGCGGGCGTCCTGCTGCTGACGACGGGCTTCCTGTTCCAGCTCAAATCGACGACGATCGTCGGCGGGGCGCTGACACTGCTGTACTTCCCGACGCTCCTCATCCGCATCGATTGGGACCGCGTCAACACCGTCGCGCTGGTGCTGACGATCGGCGGCGGCGGACTGTTCACGCTGGGGCTGATCCTGAGCGTCTTCCGCGAGCGGCTGCTGGCGCTGCCGGAGCGGATCCACCGCCGGGAGGGCATGTTCCGCGTGCTGAATTGGCGGTAAACGCGGGGCAACAGCAGTAGTCCCCGCGAGCTGGGTTGGTCCGGCTCGCGGGGTCCTGCTGTTACCCTGATCGCCGTCTTCTCGAACCCTGCCTGAAGTATAAGGCTGCAACCGATGGGCTTGTGGGTCCATCTTCTCGGACAGCCTTCAACGCCTCCCTGCGTCTTCGGCACGACCGCGCCATCCTACCCTGCCCGCAGGGTTTCCCAGGAGAGATCACAAGGAACAATCGCCAGAACCGCTTGCAGCTTCCCCCTCGGCATAGTTATAGTAGATTAACATGAGTCTACAGCCTGTGCCGAGACGTGGAGGGAATTCCGTGAGAACGATTCGACTGGCGTGCCTGGGCGTCTTCCTGGTGCTCGCCCCCGCGTTCGCGGCGGCCCCTCCCCCCCGGCCGCTCCTGGGAATGGAGCTCGAGAAGCTAATCCACCAGATGGGCGATCGCAACTTCGCCCTCCGCGATCAGGCCGAGCGCAGGATCCGCGCCGAAGGCTTGCCCGCTTTGCCTTACCTCCGCAAGGCGATCGGCCACCAGGATCCCGAGATCCGCCGACGTGCCCTCCGCATGGTGCCCGGCCTCGAACACGCCGCGCTCGTCGCGCCGAAGCGAATCACGATGCACCTACAGAACCAGTCGATGACGAACGTCCTCGCCGAGATGAGCAAGCAGTCGGGCTACAAGGTTCTGTTCATGGAAAACAACAACTTCATGATGCCTGGTGTGCCCGTCATCGTCAAGAAGGGCGGGAAGGAGAAGGAGAAGGGCTACAGCTTCACGTTCATCAACGTCCCCTTCTGGGACGTGATCGACAAGATATGCCGCGACACCAACATGGTCGTCACCTCCAGTTGGGGCGACGACGCGATCCGGCTCCAACCCGCGTCTGGTTACTCCAACCACGCCGGCCGGGATGGCGCGTTCCGCTACTCGGCGGTGAATTTCGGACTGCACCGCAACATCGACCTGTCCACCAGCAACGCCGCGATCAGCGCCGAGAGCCGGGCGGACAACCTCACGTTCAACTTCCAGGTATTCGCGGAGCCGCGCTTGCCTTTCCTGAGCATGGGCGAGATTCGTATCGACGCGGCCTATGATAGCGAAAAGAATTCGATGCTCGTGCCGGTGATCGACGAGTCGAATCTCAACAACTTCAACGCCATGCGGTTCGGCGGAGGCCGACGCTACTATGGTGGGGGCGGGAACAAGCAAATGACCATGCAGGCCAGCGTATCGCTCCTGCGTACCTCGCAGAAGGCGACGGCGGTCAAGGAACTGCGCGGCGTCCTGCCCGTCTCGCTCCTCGTCGAGCAGAAGCCGATGCCGATCGCGGAGAAGATCCTCACCGCGAAGGGCAAGAAGTCCACGATCGGCGACCTCGAGTTCAACGTCGAGACGGTCACGAAGAACAAGAACAACGCTTTCGACATCAAGTTCTCGATCGCGAACAAAGGCAATCTGAACGACTTCAACTGGATGAACAACATCTACCAGCGACTCGAGCTCGTCGATGCAAAGGGCGAGAAGTTCCAGGTCATCAACACCAACTGGCACGGGTCCAACGGCAACAGCGTCACGATGACCCTGACCTTCAGTGCGAACGGCCGCAAGATGGGCGACCCCGATCGCTTCCTCTTCCAGCACTGGGTGACACGACAACACGACATCCATTTCGTGTTCCGGGAGGTGCCATTGCCGTAGGGGTTAGCCATGCGGGTGTGCCAAGACGATGGGGAAAGGCAAGCTCTGGAGGGGCTGTTCGCCTTTCTCCCGCTTCCTTGACGAATGGGGTGTGGCAAATCTTTCGGGAGGGGGGTAGTCCGAGGGCTTCTTAGCCCGACGCGCTAGCGAGGGGAAACGTCGATGTCCCCCCCGGCCTTTACTGTTCCCCTCGCTAGCGCGTCGGGCTAAGAAACCCGCCAGGAAGTCGCTCCCGAAAGATTTGCCACACCCGACGAATGGATCGTCAAAAAGATGATGGCATACTTCTTACGCACCGCGTATGATCATTCTCGTTCCCCGAATCCGCTGAATCGCGAGTCCGTGAATAACACGCCTCAACCGTATGGTATCGCTTGCAGTCGATTTTGCTCCGTCTTCTCCCCGGAGTCTGGCCATGAAGGTTTCTGCCCAGTGCGATGGCGACGGCCTCTTTCACTTCACATGCCCCGGCCCGCAGTGCCGCAAACGTCTGCGGACCCGCAAGATTCCAAAGGGCTTGATTTCTTGCCCTAACCCGGGGTGCGGCATGACCTTCGAGGTCCGCCTGGCAGAGCCAACCGGCGCGGTCATGCCGCCTACCCCGGCCGCGCTTCGCCAGGGCGTCCGCTCGACGGCTCCCGCCCCTCCGCTTCCTTCCCTTACAGACGACTCGTCGCGATCGCGGAAGCGAAAGACATCTCCGATGATCCTCTGGGGTATCGCCACGGCCACGTTCCTGGTCGTGGTCGGCGGGAGCGTCGGGGGCGGATTGTTACTCTTCAACCGCTCGCCTCGCAATAGCGCGAATGCGATCGGCGGTGATACGACGCCTCTCGCCGATGCCAAGGACAGTCGCCCGGTGGAGGTCGTTTCCACCAATCCCGCTCCCGTTCCTCCTCTACCGAAAGAGGAAAACAAGACACCTCCAGCCCAGAATCCTCCGCCTCGTGGCACACCAAAGGAGAAGGATCCGCCGAAGCCCTCGCCAAAGTTCGCTCCGACCACGCTCAGGGGGCGCGACCTGCACGCGGCTCTCGTCGGCGGCCTGAAACTGAGCGGGACGCTGACGCCGGAGAACGTCACCGAGGGGTTCTACCCGCGCACGGAACACTCCTACCGCTGGATCGCCGACGTTCGCCTCGCCAACAGCACTACGTTCCCCATCGACCTGGGCGGGGATCTCCACCTCATCGAGGTTTCCACTACGGGTATCAGTTTCGAGGGCTTCGCTGTCTTCAATCGCAAGTCGGCCGTCCTCGGTCCCGCCTCCTATGGACTAGATCGAAACTACGAGAATGAGGGGATGCGTATCAACATCGCCCCCGGCACCATACGCGCCTCCTACGGCCTGAAGCCCGCGGAAACGTTCGGCGACGTGCGGGCGGACAAGCCCTGGATCCTCCAGCGTGACTTCCCACAATGGACCTGGTTGCGCGACGACCAGCGCAAGGCCGCCTGGCTCGTACTGCCGGAAGTGCGCGTGGCGACGACCGGCGGCCCGGCGCGGTTTCGCCTCGTGGTCGCCTTCGGCAAGCCCCTGTCGGGCAAAGGCTGGGGCGTCCGCGAACACCAACTTTGGTCTCTGGAAAATGAAGACCTGAAGAATCGCCTGAAAGACAACGCCTCGGACCTGGTGACGAAGGTGTTGGCGGCAAACTGGCTGGCCGAGAACCACCCCAAGGAAGCTCCCGTCGCGATCGTCGAAGCGGCGCGATCCCTGCGCGACGGGCAGCTGTTGGGAAGTTGCCTGGTGCTGCTGACGAACCTGAAAGCACCTGGCCTGGAGACGCATGCGATCGACCTGCTAGGCGACAACCGCGTGCCCAACGGCATCCGCGCCTCGTCGGCACGCTACGTCGGTGCCGCGCACCACGAGCCGGGGCTGAAGCGTCTCATCGCTGCCACGGAGGACAAGGACACCCATGTCGCCGGGGCGGCGATCGAGGCACTGGGCCTGTACAACGGGCCGCAAGCGATCGAGGCACTTGCGAAGATCCTGCGCGACGCTCGGCGTGGCAAGGACCATCCCCAGGCGGCGGGCAGCTTGGCGCAGACGAAGGACGCATCCGCCATCGAGGTGTTGAAGGACGCCGCGACGAAGAACGAGTCGGCCTTGCAGGCGCTGGCGACGGCGGGGCTGCCGGAGACGTTCGATTTCTTCGTCAAGTTGGCCGCAACGGTCAAGCAACCGGGCCGCCGCGACACCATCGCTCGCGGCCTGAAGGCGTCGGGCGGCGACAAGGCTTTGCCGATGCTGCTACAGATGGTCGAGAGCAACGGCCCTGGCTCGGAGCGTGACTCCTACGATGGCCTGGTCGGCACGCTGGTGGAGATGAACAGCCCGGCGGCGACCACGAAGCTCGTCGAATTGGCAGGGGCCGGCAACTATCGCGCGGTGTACATTCTGGCGCGGTCGAAGAACGACTCGGTCCGCACGCCGTTGACCGAACTGGCCAGCAAGGTCAAGGGGCCTTTGCTGAGTGCCGTCCTCAACGGTCTCGTCGAGAATTGGGCAAAGCAAAGCGGCGAGGTGTTTGCCAGCGCTCTCGACAACCCTGATGCCCAGGTCGTCCAGGCGGCTGTCCGTGGGCTGGAGAAGAGCAAACACCCGAAGGCGGCCGTGCTGCTGATCCCTCTGTTGGAACACAAGGCTCAGGGGGTTCGCTCGACGGTATCTTGGACGCTGGAGCAACTGGTGGGCGCGGAGCAGGCGGCGAAACTGGCTGAGGTGCTGTTGCGTTCGGCGGACGGCAACGTGGTGTCGGCCTGCTCGCGGATGCTCATCAAGGCGAAGTGGAAGGACCGCACGGCGATCCCCAAACTAGGCGAGAAACTACGAGCGGCACAGGAGTTCCAGCGCCGTGACATCGTATTCTTGCTGCGTCATCTGTCGGACGACGCGATGGGGCCGGCCAACGACAACGAGTGGTACAAGGATGCAAAGGGATGGCACGCGAAATGGCTGGAGTGGGCGGCCAAGCAGAAGTAATTTTCGACAGCTATTCCCCCCACCTCACCTGCTCCGCCGTCTCGGACACTCCGAGTCGGCAGGCGAGTTGGTCGAACTGGTCGAGGTGGTCGGGGCCGGTGCTGTGGAGGTGTTCGCCCTCGGTGAGGAGTTTCATCTGGTCGAGGCGGCGCACTCCCTCTTGGAGTAGGATCTCCTCGAACGGTACGATGTCCTGGGCGTAGACGACCAGGAGTTTGTGTTCGTCGAATTGCACTTCGATGGGGCCGGCGGCGGAGATGACCGCGATGCCGGTGCAGCCGTCGTTGAGCATCAGGTCTTCGAAGTCGTAGAGGTAGCTCATCAGCACGGGAAGGTCGATCTGCTCGCGGACGAGATCGACGTGTTTGCCGGCGGCGCTTTCGTGACTCGTCTCGAGGACCACGTCCACGACCGGGCCGAGCGGTTCGAGGAGCGACAGGAACACCGAGAACAGTTTCTCGCGGGAGACCGCCGCGATCAAGGCGGGCACCTCGATGCGTGCCTTGGCGTCGCGGAAGACATCCAGGCGATAGCCTTCTCGGGGCACCACAGGTAGGTGAGCCGCCGGCCGGACGGCCTCGGTCAACAGGAAATCACCGTAGCGATCGACTCGCAGGTGGTCGGCCCTATGCTCATCGTTCACGAAGTCACCCCACAGTCGCGAATCGCCGGCCCCTTGTTTCGAGGCCGACCGGGAGGGTCATAGCGTTCATGCTGGGCCGAGGAGGCAAGACGGCAGAAAGATGTTAGAACTATAGGTTGCATTCGAGCCGAAGGCCAGCGGACGCTTTCATTCTTAGTGCGTCGTCAAGTCCCTGCACTCGTTTCGCGCCGGTTGCGCCCTCGATAGCGACTTCCCGAGGAGGGATTCCGCCCTGGTGGCTCGATTTTGCGTCGGGATCTGGTCCCGCACACGATATACTCAGAGCGTGTGAAGAATTAGGCGAGCGGGGAGCGTTACAGTAGTTTCGAGGATCACCGTTGGTCGCTGGTTAGACCCCCTCCCCTAAAGGGGAGGGGGAGCCGGAGGCATGTCTTTGGGCGTGAAGTCTCCCACTCGCCGGTATTGCTCCCCCTCCCTTTTAGGGGAGGGGGCTGGGGGGTGGGGTCGTACCAGCGACTACCCGTGATCCTCAAAACTACTGTAACGCTCCCCGCTCGCCCAAACCGATTTCTTCACCCACTCTCAGTAAAGTCGCATCGAACGTCCGTCTCGGAGCGTGCCATCATGTCGATTCGCGCCGTGGCATCCTTACTCGCCCTGGCCTTGCTCGGGGCCGACTCGGGTCCGGTCTACGAGATCGCCCAGGTGGACGGCGTCCGGGTGGGTTCCCGAGTCGTTACGACCACGGCGGAGGGGAAGAACGAGAAGACGACCGCGACCCTCGACCTCACTTTGCGCCGCTACGGCGCGATCGTCCGGTCGCGGCGCGAGGAGGCCAGCGTCGAGTCTCCCGAGAATGTCGTGTTGGGCGTCTCGCTCCGTCAGGGAATCCCCGGCGGCAAACAACTCGTCATCACGGGACGCCTCGACGAAGAAAAGATGATCGTCCGGGTGGACGATCGACCCGCCCGGCGGCTCGTCTGGAACAAGGAGGTTATTGGCCTGCGCCGACAGGACCGGATGTGGGCCGATCTTAAACCCAAGGAGGGAGACACGTTCACCTTCCAGCGCTTCGAGCCGACGTACAACACCGTCCTCACCGTTCGCGTCGTGGTGAAGGGCAAGGAGACCGTCGAGGTCGCCGGGACGAAGCGTTCGCTCCTGCGCGTCGAGATGACGCCGGCCGAGCTGGTGGCTCCGGGTGTCCGCGTTTCGCCCCCCAAGGCGATCGTCTGGCTCGACGACTCGTTCACCCCGCTCCGCCGCGAGACGGAACTCGACGGCCTGGGGACGCTCGTTCTCACGCGCTCGACGAAGGAGAAAGTCGCCGTCGCCCCAGGCGCGACGCTGGACATCGGCAGCCGATCACTCATCACACTGAACAAGTCCATCCTGCGGCCCTACGATTCGCGCAAGATCACCTACCGGATCACGGTCAAAGGCGAAGACGACCCCTCCTCACTGTTCGTTCTCGACAACCATCAAAAAGCCAACAACGCGAAGGGGGACGCCTTCGACTTGACCGTCCAGCCGGTGCGTCCGGGCAAGGCCGACGACTCGGCGAAGATCGACGAGGAGTACCTCGGCTCGAGCCACTTTATCGACTGCGAAGACGAACGCATCGTGGAAGTGACCCGCCGGGCCATTGCTGGGGAACGCGACCCGTGGAAGAAGGCCGTCAAGATCGAGCGCTGGGTCAAGAATGCGATGCGGAACGACAACGTGGCCGACCTCGTTCCCGCGAGCCAGATCGCCCGCACTCTTCGCGGCGACTGTCGCCACCATGCGTTCCTGACCGCCGCGATGGCCCGCGCCGCCGGCGTCCCCTCGCGCACGGCGATCGGCCTGCTCTACGTCTACAAGGGCGGCCCGCGATTCGGATTCCACACCTGGGTAGAGGTGTCCATCGATGGGCGATGGGTCGGCCTGGACTCGACGCTCGGCAAGGGGGGCGTGAGCGCGACTCATGTGAAAGTAACCCAGCACAGCTGGCACAAGACGGAGTCGCTGACGCCCCTGTTGCCCGTCCATCGGATTCTCGGCAAACTGCGAATCGATGTCCTCCAGGCGGAATGAGTGTGCCTCTCGTAGGGTGGGTCGAGCGGAGCGAGGCCCACCAGACTGCCCTTCGTGTCAAGTGTAAGGGTGAAGCCGGTGAAGTGCTGGTAAGCCCTCGCGCCGCTCGAGCCACCCTACGAATTCGACAAAAGATAGATTCACGAATTCATCGGCATTTCGATAGCTTGCCGGTCCTGTGCCGTCTATACTACAGCCATTAAGGAGTAGCGCTGGCTCGGGAGAGCGCGGCGGTAACCATCCGCCGTCGGAATTTGGAGTGGGCGTGGGGAGCCTCGTTCTGCATGATTATCATCAACCGCCACTCGAAGGCGGAAGATTTCGCCGAGTCTCGGGTTCGACAACAGGCACCACCGGATGGATCGACTGGCCATGCGCTCGATTCTCCCCGCTCTGCGGAGTGCCCCCAGGTGGGATGCAACCGAGGGGACACGATGACTTCCGCGTCGGCTTCCGTTTCGCTGGCCCAGGCCTGCTCCGCTGACTCGTTCTGGGAGCGATGGTGCCGCACCGCCTCGTCGGAACAGCGTCAACAGATCCTTCCCGCAGCGATCGCCTCGGGGTTGGTGCAAATCCACCACCTCCCGGTGCCCACGCTCCAGTCCTCCCGCACTGTCGTTCAAAACCTGATCGCGTCCCTTCTTACCAATCGTCCCCAGACCCTCGAGCCGGCCTTGCCCGCCTTCGTCGAGGTCTTCGACACTGAACTGGACGACGACCAGCGCTACGCCGTTGCCGTCGCGCTCGCGAGCCTGGATCTGTGTCTCATCCAGGGAGTTCCAGGCTCCGGCAAGTCGCGCGTCGTCGCGGAGATATGCCGACAAGCGATCCGGCAATCCAAACGAGTCCTCCTCGTCGCCCCGTCGGGCGCGGCCCTGGACCGGGTCATCGATCGATTGGCCGATCTCGCTCCGCATACCCTTCGTTGCCACGGTGCCGACGAAACGCCCCGTGCCGCCAGCGTCTCCCTCCAGGATCGTCTCCGGGACTACGACCAGCGAACACTCCCTGCGGCTCGGCACGAGGTCGAAGAAGCCCAACGGCGACTCGCCGACTCCTCCGCCCTCGGAGACGACTGGCCTCGCCTGCGCGCTTTGCCGGCCATGCTCGACACCCTTGGCGCGCGACGAACTGCCCTCGAACAACAACGTCTGTCCCTTGCCTCCGTCGTCGAACGGGAGTGGTCCTCCACACCGATCGATTCGAGGCCTTCCCCATGGGCGGACCTTCGCCGGAAGCACGACGAGGTCGAGCAAGAGCTTACGTCTCGACTGCGGCAGCTCGCCGACCGATACGATCCCGCGAAGGCGGAGACGATTCGCCTCGCTGCGGAACACAAATCTCTCTCCGCTCAGGCTCAGGCGCGTACCCAAAGTCGTTGGTGGACGCTCGCTTTCTGGCAATCGCGCAGCCAGCCCGACCCTGCGCCGCGCCTCGCGGAACTCGATCGCCTCCTGGCGACCCATCACGATCAGATTGCCGTTCTCGAACAGGAAAAGGCTGGCCTCGCCGAATCGCTCCAGAAGAGCCGGGACGAGTTCGCAGCCCAGCGTGCGGAACTCCATCGGGTCGAGGTCCAGCGCCGAGAAGCGGACCTCGATCGCGAGGTTCATGAAGCGACGATCGCGATCGACGCGCTAAAGTCCGAATGGTCGGCCATCGTTCCCGGCGAGATCCACCCTGGAGCGGTGGAGGCGGCGGAACAGAATTGGCACGCGGGGCAATCGGCCCTCTCGGACGAGCTGGCGAACCGACGAGCCTGGCTCGAAGCTCTCGAGCAGGCACGACCGGGGCTTGCATCCGATTTCGTGCTTGCGGCCCGTCTGCTGGCCGTTCCAGTCGCAGAGGTTCTCGGCCTCGGGGCCGAGCGCACCCCCGGCGCGTTCGACCTCGTCCTCGTCGAGGACGCCCACCGGCTCGCCGAGAAAGACCTCCTGGCGATCACACGCCTCGCGCCGCGTTGCGTCCTCGTCGGCGAGCCGACCGTGGCGATCCCGATGCCCCATTCGCCTCGGCGCAACGGCGCGATCCGTCCGGGCGACGTGGCGTCGGCCAACGCCTACCGCCGCCTCTGGACCGGACTCCACGCCGACCCCCTGCGGGTCTCGGCGACCTGGGCCTACAAGGGCGGCCGGCTCGTGGCCCTGCTCCATGCGTTCGGTCCCGAGGACGAATCACAGATCACCCGCGAGCCGGTCTTCGACCGCCCGGAAATCGAACTCGCCATCCACACGCCCACGGGGGCCGACCCGCGCATCGTCGAGGTCTGTTTCCCGGCTTCGACGAGCCTCGGAGAGGCCAAGGGGTTCCTCTATCGCGAATCGGGAGACCTGTCGATCCAGTCGTCCGGCCCCGGCTTCCGCTGGCGCGATACCGACGAATGCCACTACCTGCATCTCGGGTCGTCCGCCGGGCCGATCGAGGCCGACGTGGCCCTCGATCCCGGCGTCGTCGAACACCTCGGGCGGTGCGACTCCTCCCCCGCAGACGAGCCTGCCTGGCACACGCTCGGCCTGAGTTTCGCTCGATCCGCCGGGTGGGATCGCTCCAAAGCCTCGGGCTGGTTGAATGACCGCCTGGGTCTTCGGGATTTCGGTCGGACGGCCTGCCTCGGTCGCATCTATCGGGCCAAACCCGTTCTGTCCACGTTCCTGTCCGGCCTGCTCTTCCCTCCCCATCCCGCCTCGGGACGTTCCCTTCCGCTCTGCGACGCGATCGAGTTCGTCCCCGTCGGCGGGGAACACGCCGACGACTGGGCCGGCCCGAGTCGTATCACCATCCGGCCCGAGTCGGGCACCCACAGTAGCGGCACCGCCACGCTCGAGTCCCCCCTCGTTCGGCATCGGAGTGGGGCCGGATTCGAGATCGACCTCGCAGACCCGCGCCGGCAGGATACCATCGCTCCCTTGCGATCGAGCCTCCCCCCGCGCGGCATCGTCAACTCGAACGAAGCACGCCTCTTGGTCGGGGTTCTCGAGTCGCTCGTGCTGGACCCCTCGGTTCGTGCGTCCCTTTCCGATGTCGGCGATGACGACCCACACCTGGCCGTGCTGAGCCTGCATTTCGCCCAGGTCGAATTGCTCCGCCTACTCGTTCACCAGTCGGCCATTCTCGCCGAATCCGGGCTGCGAATCCTGGTCGGGCATCCCTCCGCTCTCGCCCACCGGGAATGCCCGATCGTCTGCTTGGGCCTGACGCGCAGTCACTCCAACCGCGCCGTCCCCTTCAGCGACGACCCGCGCGACCTCGTCCTGGCGCTGACGCGGGCGACCGAGCGGTTGCTCGTCTTCGGCGACCCGGGCACGATGACGCGCCGGAGCCAGTGGTTCGGGGCGCTCGATCACCTGACCGAGACGACCGGGCCTATCGAGCAGGCCCTCCTCTCCCGCATTCTCGCTCATTTCCCCGAGCGTGAAGTCCCCGCGCGCCCCGTCCGAGACCGAGAAAGTAGCGGGGTATGAGTTCCGCGATCGCCATGACTCTCCCAGGTGGGCGTCCCCTCGTCGGCTGGTGGCGCGACCTCTCCACCTTCGGGCCGCTTCGTCTCTGGTTCGCCCATCTCGTCCTGCACCGACTCGAGGCTCTCGTCGAGTTCGAGGCGACCTCCGCCCTCGACGCGCTGGGCAGCGCCTTGCTCGCTTCCCTCCGGTCTCGACAGGCTCCCCCCGACCTTCGCGCCCTCCAGTCCGACATGAACCTCGAGTCGGCACTCTTCCAACGCCTCGTGGATCACCTCACCGCGACGGGAATGCTCACTCTCGACGCGGAGGGTCGAGTCTCGGGTGTCCGCCCGGCGTCGTCTGCTGCTCCTCGTCTACGCGGACGACGCATCCTCCACTTCACGGACGGCACACCTACCCATTTCCTCCCGCTGAATGGGGCGACCTGCACTGCCCTCATGCCTCCGGCGGGGTGGGCGTTCGATGTCGGGGAACTCGAACGGTTCGCGGCCCAGCCCCCTGCCTGGAGGCGGGACAATCTCTTTCCCGCCGACATTCGGCGGTTCATTCGACCGGCGGACCTTCCCGAGCCGAATCGGGCGGAAGCCGTCATCGTGGACCGCGCCGAACAAGTGCTGCTTGCGATCATCCAGACGGACGACCAGTTCCTCGGCTTCCCGGTCAACCCCGAGGCCTGGGACATCCAGAAGATTCCCGCGCTCGCGTTGCCGAGTGCTTCCGATTTCGGCCAGTCCCTGCTCGTCACCCAGTCGAGCGAGTCTTGGCGTCAGGCGTGGCTAGGCTGGTGCCAGCAGCGCAGTTTACCCAGCCTCGATGTCGAGGCGTGCAAACTCGAACTGATCGATCATCGTCTTCTCGTCCACGCCCCGGCACGACTCGTTGATCGCCTCCGTCAGGCACGCAGTGAGGCGCTGCGTGGCGAATCCTGGTTGTTGGCCGGGACCGGCCGGATACGCCAGGCGGCGGTCATCGAACTCTAGGAGATAAGGCGTCTCCCAAGGAACGATACGGGGAACAGCAGACCCAAGTCGAGTGAGTGAATCGCGCGATGAGCGGCGAGCGCAAGACGATTCCCCCTCCCCACGGCGGGCAGCTGGCCCGCCTGGGGTCTTCTTCGCGGTGTCCTATTCCTTGGGATAGTCTCGCGGCGCGGCGGCGTGGGGAGTTAACCACGGCGGACACAGACGAACCCACAGAACGAAGACAAAGTACACACCGCCAACCAGGTTCGCCAACACCTTGTCTCCTGTGTATTTCTCTGAAGCTCTAGGGGTCGTTCTTTGACCTCGCGCTATCCGCCGGATACCATGAACACCATGTTCGAAACATTCGACCACACCGCCGACCTGGGGCTACGCATCCGGGCGGGCGACCTGAACACGCTCTTCGCCGAAGCCGGCCTGGCGCTGGGTTCGATCCTCGTCGAGGATCCCGCGTCGGTCCAGCCTGCGCGCCGGGTCGCGATCGATCTCCCTGCGGACGAGGTCGAATACCTGTTGTTCGACTGGCTCCGGGCGATCCTGTATCACTTCGAGGTCGATCATCTGCTCGTGGCGCGGTGCGAGGTCCGGGTCGGCCCCTCCGCCGGTCTCCAGGCTGTCCTCGAAGGCGAGACGTTCGACCCGTTGCGGCACGAACTATCGCACGAGGTCAAGGCGATCACCTACCACGACCTCCGCGTCGAGGAAACCGAAGACGGCTGGCTCGCCGAGGTCATCGTCGATATCTGATTCTAAGTAGGTCCGGCGAGCCGAGCCGGACTCTCGGGTACCGCTCGGCTCGCGGCACCTACTTCAATACGGACACCCCATAGCACGAGGTCGCCAGGCCATGCAGATCAGCGGAATCATCCCCCCCGTCATCACGCCGATGCTGGCGAACGAAGACCTCGACCTGCCCCGGTTGCGCTGGTTCCTCGACCACCTCATCGACAGCGGGGTCCACGGCGTCTTCGTCCTGGGGACGAATAGCGAGTTCTACGCCCTCGACGAGGAAGAGAAGCGCCAGGTGATCGCGACGGCCGTCGCCCACGTCAACAAGCGCGTGCCCGTCTACGCCGGCACCGGCGCGGAGACGACGCGCGAGGCGGTCCGCCTGACGCGCATGGCCGAGAAGGAGGGGGCCGACGGCGTCTCGGTCATCACGCCCTACTTCATCAGCCCCAACCAGCAGGAAATCTTCGACCACTACCGACGCATCGCCGAGTCCACCTCTCTCCCCGTCGTGCTGTACAACAATCCCTCGACGTGCGGCGGGCTGAAGATCGACCCCGAGACGGTCGCCCGGCTCGCGGAGATCCCGAAC
>JANXSH010000690.1 GCA_025356615.1 Planctomycetia bacterium
TCCCGTCCGAAAGACGGGGATCCCGTGGTGAAGAGCAAGAGACCGGCCAAGACAAGGCCGGAGGTCGTTCGTGATCGCATGTGATTCCTCCTGTGCGAAACCTTCTCGATGACATAGGACAACGCCATCGGTCTTTCAACCGTCCGAAGCAGACTAAACCACAGAGTCCCAGAGAACGATCCGCAGATTTCGCAGATTACACAGATTAATACAGAGATATAGAACAGCACCAGGACTTGCCTTCTTATGGCCTTCACTCTCTCTCTTCTGTCTTAATCTGTGTAATCTGCGGATCGTTCGTCTTCGAAACTATTGTCTTCTCTGTGGTTCACTTCGTTTCGGGTTGTCCTCTCGGAGACAGTACCCATGCTCTCGCGTCGTAGTTTCGCTCTCGGCCTGGTCCCCCTCGGCGTGGCCGGGTTACTCCCCAGGCAGCTCCGTGCGGAGTCGCCCCCGGACCTCTCGTTGGACGCATCCAAGACTCACGTCGATTTCAAGCGCGGCAAGACGCTGCTGACCCGCTACGTCCTTTCCGAAAAAGTCGCCAAGCCGTACTTCTGGCCGATGAACGTCGCCGGCTCCGCCGTGACGCGATCCTGGCCGATGGAAGAAGGCAAAGGGGAGGCGAAGGACCACCCGCATCAGAAGTCGGCGTGGTTCTGTCACGGCGACGTGATCCCGCAGGGGGTGAAGTTCGCGAAGCACTTCCGCGATGTCGAGGGCGTCGATTTCTGGTCCGAGCGCAAGGGCCACGGCAAGATCGTCTGCACTTCCGCCAAGGTGAACGGCACGACGCTGGAGACGGCCAACGAGTGGCGCACCGCCGAGGGCGACCCGATCCTCGACGAGTCGCGGGACCTGACGCTCTCCTCGATCGGGGCGGACGACTACCTCCTCGTCCTCGCCATCGACCTGCACGCGAAATACTGCGGGATCGTCTTCGGCGACACGAAGGAAGGCTCGTTGGGCGTCCGCGTCCGCGAGAGCATCCGCGTGGACAAGGGCAAAGGTCGGCTGGTCAACGCCGAGGGCAAGGTGAGCGTCCCGAAGAAGGAAGCCTGCTGGGGTCTCGTTTCCAACTGGTGCGACTACAGCGGTCCGGTGGACGACAAGGGAACCGTCGCGGGCATCGCCGTCTTCGCCGACCCGATGAACGCGATCGACACCGCCTGGCACGCCCGCAACTACGGCCTGCTCGCCGCCAACCCCTTCGGGCGCGAGAAGCACGCGAAGTTCCCCGGCCGCAAGGGGAACAACGACCTCGTGACGATGAAGAAGGGCGATCACCTGAAGCTGCGTTACGCGCTGTACCTGCACGCGGGGGATGAGAAGGAGGGGAAGGTCGCGAAGGCGTTCGAGGGATTTGCGCGGGGTGGCAAGAAGGGGTAGGTTTCCGCCCAATCCAGCGGTTGCACCGCCTGGGGTTCGCTCTTCCTCTACTCCTCCGGCCAATTCCGGCGGCGCGCCTACTTCGGGGGGTGGGAGATGGTCTATGATAGTATCTCGGCACGGAAGAAGATCACGGTGGCTCGCTGGTTAGACCCCACCCCCCAGCCCCCTCCCCTAAAGGGGAGGGGGAGCCGGACTCGAACCTGTCTTGCTCCCCCTCCCCTTTAGGGGAGGGGGCTGGGGGGTGGGGTCAGCCTTACACCGACTCAACCCTAACCCCCTTCTCTCGATGGATTTGCGGCTCGTTCCTGATCCCGATCTGGCCGACTCACTCGATCGTTGCGACCGCGAGGCGGAACGCCTGCGCGCCCTGCTCGGCGCATACCATACGTTCGTTGGCCACGACTTGGCCAATCAACTGCTCTCCCTCCAGGAGTTCGCCCGCCTGGTCGAGGCGGTAGACCTCTCGAGGCTGGACGAGGAGTCGAAAATGCTCATGGGACGCATCGGCTTCCTGAGCGAGACGATGCGGTCGCAGGCCCGTCGGCTCACCGAGATCGGCAACCTCCTGCGTGAACCGCCGTGGGGGCCATCTCTGTCGTTGGCGGAGGCCGTCGAAGAGGTCATCGCCGTCGTCCGCTGCCGGATGGATGCGGGTCAAGTCGCGTTCTACTTCGGGGAGGCGTCTGTCGTCCTCCCGGTCGAACGGGTGTTGCTCCATCGGGTGCTGGTCGAGTTACTCACCAACGCCGTCCAGGCGATCGGCGTCGGCCGGCCCGGCAGGATCGACCTTTCGGGAGAATGGTCCCCGGAAGGCGGGATGATTCGCGTCCGTGACTCGGGGGTCGGCATCGTACCGGACCGACTCGGCACCCTTCTCAGGACGCCCAAGGTCGGCGGGCTGCTCCTGGTCCGTCAGGCGTCCGCGCTCTGGGGTGGTCGCCTGCATGTCGAGTCCGACACGAATCGGGGCACTACTGTGACGGTTACGATGTCGGCACCGACTGGAGGTCGTGAATGAGCGATTCCCTTCGTCTCTTTCTCGTCGAGGATAACGAGGACGAGGCCTACCTCATCCGCAAGAGCCTTCAACGGGCCGGCCACCAGGTCACGCACTGCCGGTACGCCGCCGACGCGCTGATCGTCCTGGCGCAGAGTACGTTCGACCTCGTGCTACTCGACCAAGGCTTGCAGGACATGGAGGGGCTGGAACTGCTGCACCGGATTAACCGGGAGGGCATCGTCGTCCCGGTGCTGATGATTACGGGCAGGGACGAGGCACAGTTCGCCACCCGCGTCCTTCAGGCGGGTGCCCTGGACTACGTCATCAAGGATAAGGCTCTGACCTACCTCGGCGACCTCGCGAAGCGCGTCGCGGAGTCGGTCCGCCGGCACCGGCTGGAGCAGGCGAACCAGTTGCTCGTCCAGGCGCTCGAGTCCGCCCGCGACGGGGTCATCATCACGGACCTCCAGGGGACCATCATCGAGGTCAACCGCTCCCTCGAGGAGCTGAGCGGCTATAGCCGAACGGAACTCATCGGCCTGTCGCCGCGCGTCTTCAAGAGCGGGATCCACGGCGTCGAATTCTACCAGCGGATGTGGCAGTCGATCCTCGCGCGCGGCAGTTGGCAGGGCGAGCTGACCAACCGCCGGAAGGACGGCCAACTCCGGCAGGTGTCGATGACGATTTCGCCCATCGTCGATGCGCAGAGCCGGTTGACGCACTTCGTCGGCATCCAGCGCGATGTCACGGACCACAAGCGCCTCGAGCAGCAGCTCATCCAGATGCAGAAGATGCAGTCCGTCGGCACCCTGGCCGGCGGCATCGCGCACGAGTTCAACAACCTGATGGCGGGCATCAACGGCTACGCCTCACTCGGCCTGCGCGAGCCGGGGGTCGCCCCGATCCTGACCGAGTTCTTGACGAACATCGTCAACCTGTCCGAGCGCGCGGCCAACCTAACGCGGCAACTCCTCGCCTTCGCCCGCAAGCCCGCTCTGGTTCGCCAGCGGACCTCGCTGCCGGAACTCTTGCGGACGACAGCCGACCTCGTCACGCGGACCTTGCAACAGGAGGTCGATCTCGACGTGACCGGCGGGGACGCCATACCCCTCGTCGTCGAGGCGGACCCCAACCAACTCCAGCAGGCGCTCATCAACCTGGCGCTGAACGGCCGCGACGCCATCCTGGAACGCCTTGCCAAGGGCCGGGGCACCGGCAACTCCCACAGCGGAAGCCTGCGTCTCACGCACGCCTCGCAACTCGGCCGGCTCTCCTTCCGCCTCCGCCCGGTCTCGCTCTCCGAGCCGAAGCCCGCATTCCCCCAGGCGATCCCGCCGGGCGACTACCTCTTGATGCAAGTCCAGGACGACGGTGCCGGCATGTCGGCGGACACCCGGAACCAGGCCCTCGACCCGTTCTTCACCACCAAGGACGTGGGCCAGGGCACGGGCCTGGGATTGCCGATGGTCTACGGCATCATCCAGGCCCACCACGGCTTCCTGACCATCGACAGTGAGCCTGGCCAGGGCACGACGATGGGCGTCTACCTGCCCGCGATGGTCGATTCCCCGCGCGAACCCGAGCGGTCGGTTTTCGAGGGAGAAATCGACACGGTCGAGCCGGAGGCGACTCCGGGGCGCTCGATCCTGGTGATCGACGACGAGGAGGCCGTCATCGATGTCGTGCGGCGATTCCTGGAGATCGCCGGCCACACCGTCCGCTGCGTCACGACGAGCGACGCCGGGCTGGACTACCTCGCCTCCGGCCAGCCCATCGACCTGATCGTCCTCGACCTGATGATGCCGCGCGAGGACTCCCAAATCACGTTCCACCGGCTCCGCCAGTGCTGCCCCAATGTGCCCATCCTCCTGTGTACCGGCCTCGCCGAGTCGCCCCTCGTGCGGACGCTGATGGAACACCCTGGGACATCGCTGTTGCGCAAGCCATTTCGCATGAACGAGTTGTGGTACGCGGTCCACCAGGCGCTCCTGGCCTCGACCGGCGTGCCCGAAATCAGCTCTTGACATCCGGGCCGACCGAGGGCATATCCCCAGGCTCGACCATTCTCGAAAACGCCAGGTTCCGATCCCAGAGGCGTCCCATGACCACCTCGCTCACGCGCCGCCGGTTCGCGCTCGTCGCCCTATCCCTGTTCGTGCCGGCGGGCTGCCATTATTTCTCGCAGATGGCGCACGAGCCGGACCTCGCCGCCCTGCCGGACATCACGCCGACCCGCCTCGACTACGTCGATACGGACGGCTTCGACGCCTTGCTGGAGAACGCGCTCGTAAACCAAGATCCCGTCATCGTGGTCCGCACGCAGCGGAGTCGGCCCGACTGGGACGGCCGACTCAACGCCTGGATCGCGGCCTGGAACCGGGGCGGATCGGGTCGCCCGCGCACCGCGCGGGGCCAGGCGGGCCTCGCCCAGGCCGCCCTCGACAAGGACACCCTGCGCGAGTTGCGCCTGCTCGTCAACGGCCTGCTCGACCGCGTCGAGGAGGCCGCCCAGACCGGCTCGACGTGGTACGCCGACCACCGCGAACTCTCGCGCCGTATCGCCGTGCTGAAGCCGTACAGCTTGCGATTCCACATGGACGACGAGGGATCGATCCAACTCGTCTTCTTCCACGGCAACTACGCCCCCTACTTCCCGCGCTTCATGCAGACACTTACGGAATCCCGAGCGCTGGAGGGAGAGGAGTGGTCGCGCTGCGTCGAATGTTCACGCTGCTCGCGGGTCAAGGGCAAGGAAGTAGAGGGAATGCTGACGGGCCGTTGAGAGTGGTTCCTCGAGCGGAGCCAACGACGAGCCGGACCCTCGCAAGAGAGTCCGACTGGGCAACTGGCGCTGGCAATGGCCGAACTGAAGCCGTAGTATGGAAAGTGGCGGAAGGCACCGAACGAGCGGAATCTGCGTGAATCGACCGTCATCCAAGGGTGAAGGGGATCGTCGATGGGCCTACTCGTCGAAGCGATGACCCGGACCGACTGGGAACAAGTGCGGGCGATCTACCTGGACGGGATCGCCTCGGGCAACGCCACGTTCGAGGTCGAGGCTCCGACGTGGGAGCAGTGGGACGCCGGCCATCACCCGTTCGCCCGCTTGGTCGTTCGGAATGCGGCTCGGGTGGTAGGATG
>JANXSH010000734.1 GCA_025356615.1 Planctomycetia bacterium
TCGACCCACCCTACGAGCTGATCCCGCTCCTGCCAGAAACCGCTGGCGCACCCCCTGGTTCACCGGGCGGCTTGACGGCGGGGTCGGGATGTGGTTAGTTGAAGGCTGTCCCGTCCTCATCCCAACTCGGTGCCAGATGACCCCCTTCATCACCCCCCTGCTCTTCTCCCTGATGGTGCCCGGCGTCGCGCCGCCACCGCTGCCGCTGCCGTTCCGCAAGGACGGTACCATCGACTATCAGGCGGGCCTCAACGACCGTCTCGGTCGCGGCGTCGCCCCGGAAAAGAACGCCAACGTCCTGCTCTGGCAGGCGTTCGGCCCCCGCCCCGAGGGCGGCCCCGGAATGTCGGCGGAGTACTTCCGGCGGCTAGGCATGAAGGAGCCGCCGTCGAAGGGCGACTACCTCGTCGGCCTGAGCGACTTCGTGACCAAGCACGCCAAGCTAACGGACGCCCAGCGCGACGCCCTTTTCGCGGACCACGACAAGGCCAGGCGACAGCCCTGGTCGGCGAAGGACCACCCACGCCTGGCGGAGTGGATCAGGCTCAACGAAAAGCCGCTGCGGACAATTATCGAGGCGACACGCCGGCCCGAGTACTTCAACCCGCTCGTCTCGCGCGACGCCGCGCACGCGCCTGGCGGCCTGATGGGTGCCCTCCTTCCAGGCGTGCAAAAGTCGCGCGAGATCGCCAGCCTGCTGGTCCTGCGCGCCATGCTTCGGATCGACGAGGGCAAGCACGACGACGCCTGGCGCGATCTGGTCGCCTGTCACCGCCTCGGCCGGCTCGTCGCCCAGGGCGGCACTCTGATCGAGGCGCTGGTCGGCATCGCCATCGACGCCATCGCGACGGGGGGGGATTTGGCGTACCTGGAGCACGCCGGCCTGACCGGTGCCCAGTTGCGCCGACGGCTGAAGGAGTTGCAGGACCTGCCGACGATGCCGGCGATGGCCGACAAGATCGACCTGACCGAACGATTCAATTTCATGGACTCGATGCAAATGGTCCGTCGCGGCGGGGTAAAGTCACTGGAACGCCTGAGCGGTGGGGATTCCTCTACGGTGGCGGGCATGTTCGATTGGGCGGTGCTGTGGATGATCGACTGGCGGCCGGCGGCCCGCAACGGCAACCTCTGGTACGACCGCATGGCCGACGCGGCCCGAATCCCGGACCGGGCGGAGCGCGTCCAGGCGTTCCAGAAAATGGAGCGTGAGTTGAGGCAGTTGAGGGCGGACCTCCACCCCGCGGGCGGCCTGCGGAGCCGCGTCACGCGCGGCGAAGGCAAGCTCAGCGAGAAGCTCGGCGAGGCGGTCGGGGATGTCCTCATCAGCCTGCTTCTGCCGGCCCTGAGCAAGGTGCAAGGCGCGTTCGACCGGGCCGAGCAGACCCAGCGGAACCTCCACGTCGCCTTCGCGCTGGAGGCGTACCGCCGCGACGAGGGCCGCTATCCGGCGAAGCTCGGCGCGCTGGCTCCTAAATACCTGCGGGCGGTTCCCGGAGACCTGTTCGGCACTGGCCCTCTCACCTACCGGCCGGCGAAGGACGGCTATCTGCTGTACAGCGTCGGCCTCAACGGCAAGGACGACGGTGGCCGCTGGACCACCGACGACCCGCCCGGCGACGACCTGCGCGTGCGCATGCCGGCGAGGCACTCGAAGAAGTGACATCGAACCAAGGCACGGAAGGCGATCCTGAGTATGGCGCGGTCGGGGTTCTTCTCGTCGGACCGGACGATCCGGTAGTATGGCGAGGAGGTCTGGGGCACGAAGCCGTGCCCGGTGGGGTGAATCACCCCTCTGCGTGCGAATCACGGATGGAACGAGGCGACTCTTCGAGGTGGTGCGCCATGCCCCTGTCGCTCGTCGCCCGACGGCGGCTGACCTGTGCCGCAGCCCTCGCGGGAGTCATCGCCCTCGGCATCGTCTCCCGCGTGGCCCCGGTCGGCTGGTTCTGCTGCGACAAGAGTCTCGGCGACGTTCTCTACGCGATGGCGGCGTATTTCGGCCTGGCGGTGCTGCTCCCGCGCGTGTCGATCGGAGTCATCGCGGCATCGGGAGCGTGCGCGTGTTTGGCCGTGGAGTTCCTACAGCTCTCCGAGGTCAACGCGGACCTGTTGAAGGTGCCGGTGCTGCGTTGGTTCCTGGGGACGACCTTTCTCTGGCATGACATCGTCTGTTACCTACTGGGCGTCGCCGTCGCCTCGGGAATCGATAGGCTCGTTCTGCGTCGGCCACTTCGGTGACAGCGGGAGTCAGGCGTGCGGTTTCTCGTCATCCGTTCCGGTTGTCAGAAATCCTTGGCATTGGTGCTTGACCGGGTGCGGATGGCGCGGGAGGATTACCCGACGTTTGCGGACGAGGTCGCAGGGGAGGACGGTGGTGCGATGAAACTGCGGCAGACCATTCTCACACTCGTTCCCGCGCTGGCTGCCCTCAGCCTCCTAGGGGGTTCTTGGGATACCTTCGAGACCTTCGTGATCTATGGCCCCCGATGGTTGATCGTGCCGGCGATCCTCGTCTTGATGCCGTTGGGAGTTCAGTTCGTCCTTTGGTGCGCTTCGGAGGGGCGAAACATTCCGCACCCATTCGGAATCGTGCTGCCCCTCGGGCTTCTACTCGTTCTCCCACTCTGGCCCGTCGGAGAGAGTCTCGCCAGTCGTTGCCCCGCTCTGTGTGAAGTGGCCTTCTCGGTCGAGGTCAAACCCAAGCGGCCGGGCAAGTTTGGCCCTGATGCCTCATTCTCCGTTTGGGCGACGGGACGAGGCAACCCGAGTTCCTACGAATTCTCGCTGGTCACACTGGTCTACACCTTATACCCGAACGAGCGTCGAGAGGATCTCTACCTTCGACTTCCACAGTGGGACGGGTTCTACATCAACAGTTCCACCACCTTCTTCCCGGTGACAAAAGAAAGGGTGTTCGAGCACGTCCAGGGCACTGATGACTTCCCGGAGGGTGAAGCGGCGGCGATCACTGACGAGTTGTGGAGCGTGCTGCGTGACTTGGTGGATCAACGACATATGCCCCCCGTGGTGTTCAGAGAACGGGATACGGCGGGGCCACGGGTCGAATACTGGGTGCCGAGGCGCAACGCGTATCTGGTGACAGCTTGCCTGTGTGTACCCATACTCTTGGGCGTCTCGTGGCTTCTCGCAAGGTGCTACTGCCATTTCAGTCAGGACCAGTAAGCTCGCGCCGCTACTGACCTTGCCGAACTCGCCCCCGCGCGAGATATTCTACCCCATCCCAGAACGTGTCGGAACACGAAGCCACCCTAGGGCAACTGGGAGTACATCTTCGCCCGGAGGTCTAGTTATGCGGACGATCGCGGCGGTCACGATGGTAGCGATGCTCACCGGCTCGGCGGTGGCTCAGGAGGCTCCGAAGCCCGGCCCGGAACACAAACTGCTCGCGAAGCAGGCGGGCACATGGACGACCACCATGAAGGCCGGTGACATGGAACACAAGGGGGGCGTGAAGTTCGAGATGGGGCTGGGCGGCCTGTGGCTGGTCGGCTCGATGGAGAGCGACCTCGGCGGGGAGAAGTTCTTCGGCAAGAGCATGGACACCTACGACGCCAAGAAGAAGAAATATGTAAGCGTGTGGTTCGACAGCATGTCCACGACCCCGCTGACGATGGAGGGAAACTACGGCAAGGACAAGAAGACGCTGACCATGGTCGGCAACGGCGTGGGGATGGACGGGAAGCCCGCAAAATGGAAGTCGGTCTCCAAGATGCCGGACGACGACACCATCGTCATGAGCATGTATGTGGGTGACGCGAAGGAGCCGATGTTCACCGTGACGTACAAGCGGAAGAAGTAGCCGTGGAGCCGGACCCGGCACCGCCCGCCGGGTCATCGGGAATTCGGTCCCGAGATCGGGCCGATTCGTGTCGGCCCACCTCATTCCCTCCCCCGCACGCCGTTCGTCTGCTATGCTATAGCTTCGGGCTATTCCTCGCGGGAGCGGCGAACACATGCGGCCGGGGAAGCTGGTTCTGGCGGGATCGATGGGTGCCTTGCTCGCGGTCGGCGGGTGGGCGCTCGCGCGCCTCCTCCCGGTCGAGGACTGGCCGGGCCTGGAGGCGGTCCTCGTGGCGGTCTCCGGCGTACTCGCCGGGCTGACGGGGTGTGTCCTGACGGGCATCGTCCATCGGCGACGGGTGACGCACCTGACCGATCTCGTCCGCGCGCAGCGCGAGCAGCCCGCGCCGGGGTCGATGGACCTGGCTCGCCGGTCGATCGGGTCGGCGGAGTTGAACGCCCTCTGGGAACAACTTGCCGGCCTCGCGGTCAGCTACCGCGCGGCGCTGGTCGAGGTCGTCGAGATGCACGAAAAGCTCGACAACGCCTCCCTTGACCGGGGGCAGCTCACGCCGCGCTCCGGGACGCCCACGGTGGTGATGCCGACCCATTTCGTCGTCGGTAGCTCGCGCCACCGCATGGTCGCGCGCCTTGCACCGAACCTCAACATCCTCGCGGCCACCATGCCGTTTCGCCACTTCCTGGGAAACACCTCCCGTGAGCTGCTGGCCCGCTCGCTGCTCGACCTCGTCCACCCCGACGACGCGACCGACCTGCGGCGGTCCCTCGTGGAGTCTCTGCGCGACGGCGAGGGGCACAACATCACCTTCCGCGTCCAGGCCTTGTCGGAAACGCCCGACGAGGAACGGTTCCTCCAGATGGACGTGCTGACTTGCTACGACGAGGCCGGCACGCCGATCCACCTCCGCTGCCACTTCATCGACATCAGCCAGCGCGTGCGGACCGAACGCCAGCTCCGCCGCATCACGCGCGAGGTCTACGAGAGTAACGGCCAACTCCGCCAGACGAACGAGGAATTGCAGCGCCTCAAGGAGAGCTACCGCGACCTGTACCATCACGCGCCGGTGATCTACTTCAGCGTCGACGCTTCGGGCACGCTCGTCGCCTTCAACGAGACCATGCTCCGCGCCCTGGGCTACCCGCGAGAGGCGATCCTGGGGCACTCCTACGCCATGCTCCTGACCCCCGAAGGTCGAGCGGCCTATCACGCCGACCCGGTCGTGATGCAGCAGCCCGGCGAACTCGAGACGCGGTGGGTCAAGCGCGACGGGACCGTGATCGACATGTGGATCGGCACCACGACGATCCGCGACGCCGAGGGCCAATTCGTCCGCTCGCGCAGCGCGGCCCGCGACATCAGCGAGACGCGCGGCCTCTCCGACGCCCTGCACACCGAGGCCGAGAAACTCGGCAGCGCCAACGACCAGCTCCGCCGGGCGAACCAGGAACTCGAGGACTTCACCTACGTCGTGGCGCACGACCTCAAGGAGCCTCTGCGCACCATCGAGGCGTTCAGCACGTTCCTCAGCGCGGACTTCGGCGACGTGCTGACCGGCGAGGGCGAGGAATACCTCCGCCACCTCCGCCAGGCCAGCCGCCGCCTCGGCCGGCTCATCGACGACCTGCTCACACTCAGCCGGACCGGGCGCGTCATTCACACCCCCCGGCCCTTCCTCTGGTCCCACGTCACCCAGACGATCTTCGGGGACGTGCACGACCTCATCAACCGCCGCAACGCCGACGTGCGCGTCGAGGGGCCGTTGCCCGAAGTCATGGGAGACCCCGAGCGCGTGATCCAGTTGCTCGCGAACCTCGTCGTCAACGCACTGAAGTACAACCGCGACGAGCGCCCCGAGGTCGTGATCGGCTCGCGGGACACTCCCAACAACCGCGCGTTCGCCACGCTCTTCGTCCGCGACAACGGCATCGGGATCGACCCGGCGCACCACGACCAGATATTCGGCATCTTCCGCCGCCTCCACCACCGCGACGAGTTCGAGGGCACGGGCGCGGGGCTTGCCATCTGCAAGCGCATCGTCGAGGCCCACGGCGGGCGACTCTGGGTCGAGTCGGAATTGGGCCGGGGGGCGACCTTCCTGTTCACCCTGCCGCGCAAGCCTCCCGGCGTCGAGATATCCCCCGGTTTCCGCATTGGTACTCCCACGAAGGTCGATCTACGCCATGACCAGCCCGCGATTGTTGTTGGTGGACGATGACCCCGACCTGGGCATCGTCGTTCGCATCCTGGCCCGCAAGTCCGGGCACTTATTGACCCACTGCCTCGACGCCCGATCGGCCTGGAGCAGCCTCGACGCCGAGCGTCCCGACCTGATCTTGCTCGACGTGAACTTGCCGGGGACGAGCGGGCTGGAGTTCCTTGCCCGCCTCCGCGCCTCCCCGAGTCACTCGACGCACGCGGTCGCCCTGTTCGTCCAGCCGGCGTTGACCCAGGACATCGCCGCCGGGTGGGAGGCCGGGGCCGACTACCACGTCTCGAAGGATCTCGTGACGCGCCCCGACGCCTGGAAGGAACGATTAGAGGAAATCGTAGCGCATCGGCATGGCCGGGACTGCGGATCCTCGATATTCATAAAGGAAGCCGAATTACCAGAGGCGGGATGGGAAGCGCCACACTTATTGCTAAGACTTCCCCTGCTGAACGCCCTGCCCACGGAGTTACTCCAGAGCATTCTGACTCGTGCCGTGGCGACCGGCCCTCTGACGCCGAAACTCCTCCTCGCCTGGATGAACGGCCGGCCCACCCCTTCGACGCCGGGCGCTCCCCTCGCGTCGGGGCAAGTGAAAGAGTGTATGCTCCGCCTGATCGATCAGGTCGGATGCCTGTTCGGAGCCGCCGCTTGCGCGATGATCCTGAAGGACATCCACAATCGGCGCGGTGGGGAAAGATGAGAAGCCCGACGGACCCTGACGATCGAATGATGAAGAACCCTCACGCCATCCTGCTCGTCGAAGACAACCCGGCCGACGTAAAGATTACGCAAAGGGCGCTCAAGGAGAGCGGGCTGGCGGTCGAGTTGATCGTCGTGCGCGACGGGCAAGAGGCGATCGACTACCTGCTGCACCGGGGCGGCCATGCGACGACGCCCAATTGGCGCGTCCCCAGTCTCATCTTGCTCGACCTCAACCTCCCGAAGATGACGGGCCGCGAGGTCCTCGAAATCGTCAGGGCCACGCCCCACCTTCGCGCGGTGCCCGTGGTCGTGTTGACCACCTCGCGCCGCCAGGAAGATGTCGAACAGATGTACGCGGCGGGTGCCAACACCTACATCGAGAAGCCCGCCGACTTCGTCCGCTTCGTCGACGCGCTGCGGCTCATCCATCGCTATTGGCTCGACCTGGCCCTGTTACCTCCCCAACGCGAATGACGCACGAACAGGCCCTGGCCTACTGGCTCTCGCATGTCAACTTCGAGCAGCGCGTCCCGACCGCGACGGACCTGAAGCTCGAGCGGATGCGGTCGCTGCTCGCGCGGCTCGGCGACCCCCACCGCCGTCTCCGCATCGTCCACGTCGCCGGCAGCAAGGGCAAAGGCTCGACCTCGGCCATGCTCGCGGCCGTCCTCACGCACGCGGGCTATCGCACGGGGTTGTTCACCTCGCCCCACCTGTGCCGCCACGAGGAGCGCTTCCAGGTGGCCGGCGCGCCGATCCTGCCGGAAGAGCTGGCCCAGCTCCTGACCGAGATCCGCGCCGTCGTCGAGGGGGGGCGACCGTTTCCTTCAGGGCCACCCACGTTCTTCGAGATCGCGACGGCGGTCGGCTTCCTCCACTTCGTCCGCCGCCGCGCCGACGCGGCCATCCTCGAAGTCGGTCTAGGTGGGCGACTCGACTCGACCAACGTGTGCCTCCCGGAGCTAGCCGTCATCACGAGCATCAGCCACGACCACACGCTCATCCTCGGCGACCGCCTCGCGAGCATCGCGCGGGAGAAGGCCGGCATCGTGAAGGCCGGTCGGCCCGTCGTCTCCGGCACGACCGCGCCGGAGGCCCGCGCCGTCATCGAGGAGGTCTGCGCCCGGCTTCGCGTCCCGCTGATCGAGATCGACCGCGACTTCCGTTTCACCTACACCCCTGGCCGTGTAGACGACGCGACGATCCTTCGGCCCCGCGTGCAGGTCACGACCGCTGCTCGGGTCTGGCCCGCCCTCGAGGTGAACCTCCTCGGCGAACACCAAGCGGCCAACGCCGCCGTCGTCGTCGCCTGCGTCGAACAGTTGCGGAAGCGCGGCTGGCACCTCGGCGATGCCGCCGTCCGCGACGGCCTCGCGGGAGTCCTCTGGCCCGCGCGCCTCGAGGTCGTGGGCCGTCGCCCCCTCGTCGTCCTCGACTGCGCCCACAACGTCGCATCGGCCCTCGCCCTGGTCGAGACGCTGACGGCCTCGTTCGCCCCCACGCGGAGAGTCCTCGTCTTCGCGGGGTCGGGCGACAAGGACACCCCCGGCATGTTCCGCGTCCTCGCCCCCCATTTCGCCGCCGCCGTCATGACCCGCTACACGACGAACCCGCGCGCCATCCCGCCCGACGCCCTCGCGGCGATGTGGCAGACCGCCTCGGGGGATACCGCCCGAGTCGCAGACACGCCGGGCTTGGCCCTCGTCGAGGCTCGACGCCTGGCGGCGGAGGCGGATTTGATCTGCATCACCGGGTCGGTGTTCCTCGCGGGGGAGGTGCGGGGGATGCCGAGTGAGCGGGGCGTGTGAACGCCCTGGAAGTCTGTGAAAGAGCCGCTCGAGGACGTTGACGAGGACAGGGCGGTAAGCTCTCGGTACAATGGCGCGGGGGACGATCCAGCATCGTCACGATCCACGAGATGAAAGGTGCGCGGCCCATGCGAGTGCTGTATTCCCAGTTGGCGGACGACATGATTCGGACGGCGGACATCATTGCCGCTATTGATTCACTAGCTGGGCCGATCCGCACGGTGTACAGCCAAAGAGGCTTTTTTCATACGGCAACCCACTACCCTGGAATGAGCAAAGCCCAGGTGTTGGAGGTCGAAGTCGAAAAAGGGAATGCGACTGTAGTCCAAGATTTGAGCCGAAGAGTGGCTCTCGTAAAGAACATGCAAAAGGATGAGTCGGCGAGAGAACTGGCCCGGAGGCACTATCAGGTGGAAACCGGGATGACGCACATCCTCCGATTTTCCGGCTCCGCAGACATCCAATCGCAAGCCGCAGAGCCGATCAAGCTTCTCGAAGTGAATACCAACACCGTGACCTCGGGAGTGTTGCCGCTAGGGTTCGACGCGGTCCCCTCTGCCGGCATCCACTTCCCGTCGGTTATCATCGAAGTCACGCCAGCGGAGTTCGACAAGATCCAGGCGAAAGAACTGAAACTGCCGCAGGGGTGGGAGATACAAGAGGGCGAACTTCTGAAGCCAGTTGATACCTCGAGGGGGTAATCGATGGCGACGAACGCCGAGTGGGCCGTCGGTTACGCCCGGCAGGCGAGCGCTGATTTCGCGACCTACCTGGAACTCCAAGGCAATTCCTCGATCCCTCAGTGTCACAAATTGCAGTTCCTACAAATGGCCTGTGAGAAACTGGTGAAGGCACATTTGGTCGCGGGCGGAACGGATCCGAAGTCGCTCCAGACGAGTCATGCGTATGTGGCGGGGACGCTTCCGGTGGTACTCCGACAGCAACTGAGCCTCTCGGAAATCGGGACACATAACCCCGCGTGGATCATGGAGCATGCTCGCCTGTTGGCGGGAGAGATCGAGATGCTGGCCCCGGCGGTCCGACGTGGCGGCACTCGCCCGGACAACTGCGAGTACCCCTGGGAAGATGCCGCAGAGGTGGTTCGAGTCCCGATTGATTGGACGTTCAAACCGTCCGGATTGCTACTGGCTCGAGCCGCTCGAACCTTCCTGAAACTCGTATCTGATGCGATCGATCGCCTTCAGGAATGAGCCGCTCGCCGGATTCGCCAGACGCGGGGCTAGCGCCCAATCTATCGCCTCTACGGGTCATCGCATCCCCCCGCGCAAGTTTTTGTCTTCGGGGCGTCCTTTTTTCTATGGCGGAGCCGTGCGGCCCGTTGTACCATTGAAAATGGGTAGGTGTGTGATGCGAGTCTGGAGGATTGCCATGACGAATCCGATGCGATGGATCGTCGCCTTGCTCTTGGGCCTGGCGAGTCTGATGATTCTTCCGCGCGCCCAGGCCGCGGATGACCTGCTCGCCGACACCAAGGCGCGCGGGGCCATCGAGGCGCAGCGTGTCGAGAAGGAGTTCACCACCGGACGACTCGCGGCCTACAAGCTTGTGCGGAACGACAACCCGCAACTCGTCGAGTCCACGCAGAAACTCCAGGAACTACTCAGCCTGATTCGCGCCGACACGTCCCTCGACGACAAACGCCGTCAGGTCCTCCTCGTGACCCTCAAAGCCGACCTCGATCGCGTGAGCGACATCGCCCGCGAGAAGAAGCGGTTCACGACGACGGAACGCGCTACCGAGATCAGCCGGACCACCCGCGACAACGTCGATCGCGACGACAGGGTACGCCGAGTCGAGCCGTCCCGCCGGATCAACGACGACGTGAAGTCGATGTACGACTCTCGCCGCAGGGCACTCGAGGACTCCAAGACGGATCGCATCGTCAAGGCCGACCGCCTGAACTCCGTCTTCCGCAGCGTCGATAAATCCGCCACCTCCCCGGCGGGTGACGTGGCTTATATCGGTGCCGAGGAATGGGCCAAGATCAGCAAGCGCCGATCGACCGCCCAGAAGATGACCGACAAGGAGCGCGAGATCCTCAAGGTGCTCGACTCGACCCTTAACGCGGAGTACGATGCCAACACCCTCGAGGAAGTCATCGAACACCTCCGCAAGGTCACGAAGGTGGACATCGTCGTGGACAAGCGCGCCCTCGAAGAAGCCGGCGCGAGTTACGAGTCCAAGATAACCCTCAAGATGAAGACCTCGATGCGGACGGTCCTCAAGCGCGTCCTCGCCGACCTGAATCTCGCCTACGTCGTCAAAGACGAGGCGATCCAGATCACCACGCGGGAGCGTGCGAGCCAGATGACGACGGTCCGCACCTACAATCTCGGGGATCTCGCTGCGGTGTCCAACACCCGGCTGCCGGGGTATGTCAACCAGGCCATCGCGATCCAGAACATCAACAACCTGATCCAGACCATCACCTCCACGGTCGATCCGCAGAGTTGGAAGGTCAACAACCCGGACGCTGTCGGCGTCATCGCCTTCGACCCGGTGACGAACTCGCTCACCATCAAGCAGGCGGCCGAGGTCCACTACAAACTCGGCGGCCGCTAATCAAGAGTTCTCCCAAGGAACAATACGGGGACCAATCCCCCCTCCCCACGGCGGGCAACTCGCCCGTCTGGGGTCTTCTTCTCCGACGTTTCGATGGCTCCCGCGCTAGCCAGCTGGCAGCCCTGGCCGCACAACTTTTCTCTTATGTGGTTGCGACCGTTTCCCCCACCGGCTTCAGCAGGTCGGCGCTACGCGGTGTCCTGTTCCTTGGGATAGTCTCGCGGCGCGGCGTGGGGAGTTCACCACAGAGGACACAAAGGAATACACAGAACGAAGAGAGGGAGGAAACAGGGTGTTGACACGCCCCGCTCGCCATATCCACTCAGTGTGCTCTGTGCCTCTGTGGTTACATCGTCTTTTTTTCTTCTTCTCTGCTTCCTTCCGCCGAGGAGCGCGAAGGACACGGCACTATATACAGCACCCCCGCCGCGAGCAGCTCCGCCACGGTCCACGCGACGCGCAACAGCAGCACCGCGAGGACGACGCGCCCGGAGACCCATTCCTCGTCGCCCCGACCCATGAGTTCCGGCGCGAGGAGCAACCCCAGCAGGAACTCCCGGACGCCGAGGCCGCCGGGCGTCCAGAGCAGGAACGCGGCGACGTAGCTCAGTCCCATGATCGCCGTGAGTCGGCCCAGCATCGGCAACGTCCACGGCAGCGCCGCGCCGGGGATCGCCTCGAAGGCGCACGCCACACCCAGGCCCATCAGCACCCACGCGGGCATGATGCGAAGAAGCCCCTCGATGAGCCATCGCAGCCGCAACCTCGGCACGGGGCCGAACCGCGCCAGGGGCGACGAGAATCGATCGACGAGACGATTGACCAGGGGCGGGAAGATCGGCCCCAGTGTGACGCCGGCCAGCGCGAGGGAGACGACGACCAGCGCCCAGCGATCGACCGGGTGGTCGGGGGAGAGGTCCAGCCGGACCAGGCCGACGACGGTGTCCCAGAGGTTCGCCGCCGGGGCGACCGGGCCGAACACCACGAACAGCCCCGTTGCCAACAGCGCGCCTGCCCCCATCGTCGTGAGGACTTCGCAGAACGTCGTGATGCCCGCGAGCGAGGCCGAGACCCCCTCCGAACGGATCATCCCGATACGCATGACCAGGGCCATTGCCTTCCCTGGCACATACTTCCCCAGGGTGGAGATGTAATACGTCCGTAGGCAGGGGATCAGCCCCGGCGACGCCCCGAGGTGGATCATCAATCGACGCCAGTAGAGGGCCGAGAGAGACATCGAGGCGAGGTAGAGCGCCGCCGCGAGGACGAGCCACTCCCAGCGCACCGGATGCTCGTACAACTCCCGCCGCGCGAGGTCTTGCCCGAACCGCCAACCGACCGCGCCCAGGATGGCCAGGCCCAACAGCGCCTTCACGACGGGCCACCAGCGTCGAGGCTTCGGCTTCATGAGGCGTATGTTACGAGAGAATGGCCGACGTGGCCTCGCGCTCTCGAGAACGGGCCAGCGACGCGGTAGGGAGCATCTGTCGCCCCCAGATCGATCGCTAGGCCATCGATCCCTAGAATGTGAGCGGCGTCGGCGGTCGCGTGGTCCCCTCAACATCCTGGTTCGTCCGAAGTGTTGTTCGAATCGCCAGGCGACCGCATCAAGGCTACTTCCGCTACACCAATCAGCATATCCGGTTTTCACTGGCGTATCACGAGGTGGAGGACATGATGGATAGAGTGTCGATCTCCAGGCTGATCAGTTCCACTCCACCACGGTGCCTCCGCCGATTCAGGGTCGATCCAGTGCCGATGCCTGTGAACTCGGACGATACTCTGGTCGCCGCTTGGAGGCTGGTTTGCTCATGCGGGGCGACTGAGGGGGCCGTTCTCGGGCATCCGCTCAGTGAACTAAAGCCAGGCTACGACGACGAGTTGCTTTTCGTCAGCCCGTTCTCTTTTCAGTGTCCCAGGTGCGGACTCTCGACCGAGTTCTTGGACACCGCAGCCGATGGGACTGGTGCCGAGTTGGCCAAACTCGAGGGGGCTGGCATCGGCTGTGCCGCATATCGCGGGGAAGGGCCAGGAAAGAAGTTCCCATGCTCGGGCTGTGGAACGTCACGAGGAGAGGTGGTCGTCGCCCTATACTTCAACGAGGATTACATGGTTGACTTGGAGAAGAGCGAGATCGAGTTCCCGTTCGAGAACCTGTTCAGTGGAGTTCATGTCTACAGCAGGTGTTCCGAGTGCAATGAGCAATCGATGGTCACGGAGATCGACACGAAGTATTGAGGTGGTCTCGACTCCAATCAAGGTGTCGCCTGGGATACGACGAGTGCGGGGTCGAGGAGGGTGATCCCGGAGAACCTTGTGAAGTCCGAGAGGTTGAAGGTGAGAAGGTGGCTTATGCCATGAATCAGCATCGCTGCGACGAGGCGGGTGTCGTGTGCATTCTTGCCGATCACCTGGTATGAAGTGACGAGACGCTCCCATTCCCCAAAAATGGAGGGAGAATCGGGTAGCAGCGTGAAGAGAGATCGAAGGCGAGCGAGTTCGGAAGCCGCTTCGAGAGCGGACCATCCCAACCCATTCTGAGCAAGGGGTCGGGTGACGACAACCCAAAATTCATAGAGGACTTGGGGTACGAGGCACGGCGTATCACCGCGCCGATAGATGATGGCAGAAGCATCGATCGAAATCTGATGATGGGAGTGCCCTGCCTGAGCCATCCGAAGAAGGATGTTCGTATCGAAGAGGACGTTCATTCACCACATCCCGCGTAGATACTCTCCCTGCTGTCGTCGGCAACGTGGTCGAGTCGGGGATGACTCGCTGCCCACTCCTCGAGATTCTTGACCCATTCCTCGGACGAGAGCCTGGCCTTCGACGCGGGAAGCCTTGACTGAGCCTTCAGCAGGGACACCAACGATTCGACGACATGGATCGCCTCCTCCGGCAAGCCGACGAGGTCGATCGAGATCGGTGTGGGATTGATCGTTTCCATACATCAATCGTAGCAAAGATCACGAACGGATTCCAACAGCAAAGATTCTCCAGCCGCTCCCTTCTCCCCGGCACCTCCGGGTCTTCGCGTAGTCGAGCGAGCTTGCCTCACTGCGATCTGTTTCTCCGTCTAACTTCGCGCTCTTGCGAACCGCTTCCTCACGCGGTAGGCTTTCTCTATCGCCCTTCATCCCTCCGTCCCACCCCTGAGCGTCATGATCTACCGCATATCCGCCTTGCTGGCGTTCCTCTTCGCCTCCGCCCTCGCGGTCTTCGCGGACGACAAGGACGCGCAGCCCTACACCCCCGACGTGAAGCCCGCCTCCAAGGAGTGGGAGGCATCAGCCAAGCGCATCCGCGTCCCCAAGGGGCTGAACCTCGACCTGTGGGCCGCCGAGCCGCTGCTGGCGAACCCCGTCGTCTTCACCATCGACAACAAGAACCGCTTCTACGTCGCCGAGACGTTCCGCCTCCATGCGGGCGTCCCGGACATTCGCGGCATCATGTCGTGGCTCGACGACGACCTCGCCTGTCGCACGGTCGAGGACCGCGTGAAGATGATGCAGAACCGCATGGGCAAGAAGTTCGCGGACACCACTGTCCACCAGGAGCGCATCCGCCTCGTCGAAGACACGAAGGGCACCGGCAAGGCGGACCGCTCGACCGTCTTCGCCGACGGCTTCAACCGCGCCGAGACCGGCCTAGCCGCCGGCCTCCTGGCGCGCGGCAAGGATGTCTATTACACCTGCATCCCCGACCTGTGGAAGCTGACCGACTCCAAGGGCACCGGCAAGGCGGACAAGCGCGAGAAGCTGCACACCGGCTTCGGCGTCCACATCGGCTTCATCGGCCACGACCTGCACGGCCTCATCCTGGGGCCGGACGGCAAGCTCTACTTCTCGATCGGCGACCGGGGCATCAACGTCAAGACGAAGGAGCGCCACTTATTCTACCCGGACATGGGGAGCGTCATGCGCTGCAACCTCGACGGCAGCGACCTCGAGGTGTTCGCCACCGGCCTGCGCAACCCGCAAGAACTCGCCTTCGACCGGCACGGCAACCTGTTCACCTGCGACAACAACTCGGACAGCGGCGACCGGGCGCGGTGGACCTACCTCGTCGAGGGCGGCGACAGCGGCTGGCGCATCGGCTACCAGCACGACGGCGCGCAAGGCTCGCGCGGGCCGTGGAACGCCGAGAAGCTCTGGCACCCGCAGCACCCCGGACAGGCCGCCTGGATCGTCCCGCCCATCGCCAACCTCGCCGACGGCCCCTCGGGCCTCGTCCACTACCCTGGCCTGGGCCTCGACGCTCGCTACGACCAACACTTCTTCCTCGCCGACTTCCGTGGCGGGCCGGGCAACAGCGGCATTCGCTCCTTCGCCAACAAACCCAAAGGGGCCGGTTTCGAGTTGACCGACTCGCACGAATACGTCTGGGGCGTCCTCGCCACGGACGTGGACTTCGGCACCGATTGCGCCATGTACATCAGCGATTGGGTCGATGGCTGGGGGCTGACCGGCAAGGGCCGACTGTGGAAAGTCACGGACCCCAAGCACGGGACCGGGAAGGACATCGACGAGGTCAAGAAGCTCCTCGCCGACGGCTTCGCTGAGAGGAAGACGGCTGAACTCGCCAAGCTTCTAGCGCACCGGCACCAGAAGATTCGCCAAGAAGCACAGTTCGCCCTCGCCGCACGGACCACCGAGGCTCTCAAGGTTCTGGCCGAGGTCGCCACGTCGAGCAAGGAGCCACTCGCCCGATTGCACGCGATCTGGGGGCTAGGTCAACTCGGCGCGTCGGCCCTCGCGCCGCTCGTCCCCCTGCTCGGCGACAGGGATAGTGAGGTCCGCGCTCAGGCCGCCAAGGTTCTGGGCGATGGGAAGGTCGATGCCGCCTCCAAGGGACTGATTCGCCTCCTCGCCGATGACGATTCCCGCGTGCGATTCTTCGCCGCACAGTCGCTCGGCAAACTCAAGGCGAAAGAGGCCATCGCCCCTCTCGCCAAAATGCTCCGCGACAACGCAGACAAGGATCCCTGGCTGCGACACGGCGGCGTCCTCGGCCTCGCCGGCTGCGGCGACGCGAAGTCGCTCGACGATGCCGCCCGCGACGCCTCGCCCGCCGTGCGGCGAGCCGTCCTCCTCGCCCTGCGTCGGCAACACAGCCCCGATGTCGCGCGGTTCCTCGCCGACGCGGATGACGAGATCGTCACCGAAGCCGCCCGCGCCATCTACGACGCGGAGATCGACTCGGCCTTGCCGAAACTCGCGGCACTCATCGGCAAGACCGGCCTGCCCGAGCCGCTCGCCTTCCGCGTCCTCAACGCGAACCTTCGTCTCGGCACCGCCGACCACGCCCGCGCGGTGGCGTCCTATGCCGCCCGAAACGACAACCCGGAGAAGCTCCGCAAGGAGGCGCTCCTGGTCCTCGAGAAGTGGGACAAGCCCGCCGGACGGGACCGCATCATGGGCACCTGGCGACCGTCGCCCGCGCGGACGCCGGGCGTCGCCTCCGCCGCCCTGAAGCCGAGTCTCGGCGGGATCTTCACCGGCCCCGCCAACCTCCGCAAGGAGGCCGCCCGCATCGCCGCCGTGCTGGGCGTCAAGGAGATTGGCCCGACGCTGTTCGCGCTGGTCGCCGACAAGACGCAGCCCGCCTCGACGCGCGTCGAAACCTTGCGAGCGCTCGCCTCTCTGAAGGACGAGCGCCAGGCGAAGGCGGTCGAACTGGCGCTCGCTGACGCGGAACCGACGTTGCGCGCGGAGGGCCGACGCATCCTCGCGGCCCTGAAGCCGGAGGAGGCGCTGGCGTCCCTCGAGTCCGCCCTGGAGAAGGGGACGCCGGTCGAGCAGCAACTCGCCTTCGATGTCCTCGGCACGATGAAGGGGCCGAAGCCGACCGCCCTCGTCGGAGCCTGGCTCGATCGGCTCGTGGCCGACAAGGTTCCCGCCGCCCTACGCCTCGACCTGATCGAGGCCGCCGAGAGACTGAAGAGCAAGGATCTCGACGCCAAGTTGGCACGCTTCGAGGCGTCGCGCCCGAAGGGCGAGCCGTTCGGCACCTGGCGACACTCGCTCTCGGGCGGCAACGCGGAGGCGGGCCGGCAAATCTTCCTGAATCGCTCGCAGGTGTCGTGCCTCCGCTGTCACAAGGCCGGCGGCGAGGGCGTCGGCGAGGTCGGCCCGGACCTGACCGGCATCGGCTCGAAGCAAAAACGGGACTATATCCTCGAGTCGATCTTGTACCCGAGCAAGCAGATCGCCAAGGGGTACGAGACGGTCGATATCGTCCTCACGACGGGCCAGATCCGCTCCGGCATCGTCAAGAGCGAGGACGCGAAGGAAGTGAAACTCATGACCGCCGAAGGCACCCTCGTGACCGTCCGCAAGGATCGCATCGAGGACCGGAAGACCGGCAAGTCGGCGATGCCCGAGGATCTGGTCAAATACCTCTCGCGCCGCGACGCGCGCGACCTGGTCGAGTTCCTGGCGGGGCTGAAGGAAGTCAAGAAGTGAACCGCGCATTGTTTAGCCGCGACCCGAAGGGGAGCGCGATCGCCTTCGGGTCGCGGCTAAACAATTGCGAAATCGTTAAG